>JANONM010000609.1:0-17905 GCA_031420855.1 Hyphomicrobiales bacterium | reverse complement strand
CTTCTGCTATTGTTGCAGACGTCCCGATTTTTCACACATTTGATGAAAGGATTTTGATGATGAATGATCAATTTGGACTTTCGAACGCATCGACCATGAAAATTGTTCGCCCAACAGAAGAAACTCCAATGCCAGAACTGTTGAAACGGATGCATCAAGATGAAAAAAACGACTGAACAAATTTCGAAATTCAAAGCTATGGCCAAAGAACTTGAAACAGATAACGATGCTCAAGCCTTTGACACCAAACTAAAGGCGCTAGCCAAGGCTCCAGAGAAGCCCACCAAAGACAAGTAAACCAAGCGTCTGAATGCGGGTTTTAAGTTTATTTGATGACTGGTTTGTCAAGTATATATTCGCCCAAGATCTGGAGAAACAAAACTAGAACAAATTCTGGACAGGCCAGCGGATTGGATTTATGTTCGGTCCATGCTGACGGATCCACTACCAGCCATTTCGCATGATATCTGGGCGGCCAAATACCGCTATCAGGATGGGCTGGGGCGTGGCGAGAATGACTTGTCGGAAAGCCTTGCCCGGGTGGCCAAGGCGGTGGCGGGTGCCGAAAAACCTGGCTTGCGCGCCAGTTTTGAAAAGCAGTTCTTTGACTTGATGGCTGATCTGGCTTTCATTCCGGCGGGGCGCATCCTTGCCGGGGCTGGAACCGGGCGAGCGGTGACCTTGTTCAACTGCTTTGTCATGGGGCGTATCGACGATTCAATTCCGGGCATTTTTGATGGCTTGAAAGAAGCGGCTCTTACACTCCAGCAGGGTGGTGGCATTGGCCATGATTTTTCGACTCTGCGCCCCAAGGGAGCCGTCGTTCACAGTGTGGGGGCCGATGCCTCCGGTCCCTGGAGCTTCATGGACATGTGGGACAGCATGTGCCGCACCATCATGTCGGCAGGCGCAAGGCGCGGTGCCATGATGGGAACGCTGGACTGCGCGCATCCCGATATTGAAGCCTTTGTCGAGGCCAAGCGCGATGGCACACGCCTGCGCAATTTCAATGTCTCGGTATTGGTGCGTGATGGCTTCATGCAGGCGGTGGCCGAAGATGGTCCGTGGGACTTGAGATTTGCCGGCACCGTCTACAAGACCCTTGCGGCGCGGGACTTGTGGCGCTCGATCATGCAGGCCACCTATGACGTGGCGGAGCCTGGTGTCATCTTCATTGACCGGGTCAATGCCCTCAATCCCCTGTCCTATTGCGAGACCATAGCCTGCACCAACCCTTGCGGCGAACAGCCCTTGCCGCCTTATGGGGCTTGCCTGTTGGGTTCGCTCAATCTCACACGCTTTGTGATGTCGGCCTTTACGGGTGAAGCAAGGCTTGATGAGGTTAAACTGGCTGCTGCGGCGCGTCTTGCGGTTCGCCTGCTCGATAATGTGATTGATGTCTCGAACTATCCCTTGCCCCAGCAAAAGGCTGAGGCCTTGGCAAAACGTCGACTGGGTCTCGGTGTGACCGGACTTGCCAATGCATTGTTCATGGTTGGCGTGCGCTATGGTTCACCTGGGGCGGTGGCATTGACGGCACAATGGATGGCTGCCATCCAGCACGCCTGCTTTGACGCCAGCGCAGAACTTGCCGAAGAGAAAGGTGCATTTCCGCTGTTTGACAAGCAGCGCTATCTGGACACGCCCTATGGCCGCAATCTGTCAGTTGAGTTGCGGGAGTTGATCGCTGCACACGGACTGCGCAATGGCCTTTTGACTTCCATAGCGCCCACCGGTACAATTTCACTGCTGGCGGGGAATGTTTCAAGCGGCATTGAACCGGTTTTCAGCCTGTCGCAGCAGCGGCGGATTTTGCAACGCAATGGTAATCGGCGCACGGAACGGCTGGAAGACTATGGTTATGGTCTTTGGCGCAAAAACAATGACAGGAATGCAAAGCGGCCTGCCGCGCTGGTGACGGTTGACGATCTCACCCCGGCCGAGCATCTGGCCATGCAGGCTGCCGCCCAGCGCCATGTCGATAGTTCGATTTCCAAAACCATCAATGTGCCTGCGTCGATCAGTTTTGAGGAATTTGTGACAGTTTATGAAGATGCCTACCGCATGGGCTTGAAGGGCTGCACGACATTTCGGCCCAACAAGGTGACGGGTTCAATTCTCGTCAGCAACGATGCCGCAGATAAACATTGCCCTTCTTGTGGGGGAGATAATCTCACAGCCAAGGAAGGCTGCATGAGTTGCAATGACTGTGGATTTGCGCTTTGTGGTTGATTTGGGGGGCTGATTTGGGCGGATAACGCGGCTTGACAATTCCAAAAATTATGTTCTATATTTGTTCCCATGCTGATTCATGGTTTTCCCATCACCGCTTCGCTCCCCACGGACCCTCATTTCAAGGACCGCTTCTGGTATTGGTCCGGCGCTTCGGGGCGCAAATACATTCATTCGGTTTATTCCCTTGAGGAGTGTCCGCCTCTGCCCGGTGCGATTTATGTGGCGGTGCGGCGTGAAGGGACCTTGCGGGTTGCCCGGGGAATTGGCCGTTTTACCGCCTTCTGGGATGGCCCTTTAAGCCGAAAGGATTTCCAGCGGATGGAGGCTCAGGGCATTGATGAAATTCACGTCCATCTCCTTGCCAAATCACCAGAGGCTTCGGAAGCCATCTTGCAGGATCTGGTTGAAGCCTTTGAAGGTGAGTGTGCAGGGATGGCAGAAGCCCCAGCCGCCGTTGCAGGTTCGGAAGTTTTCGCAACGGTCCGCTGATTGTTCAATTTGCGAGGCGCAGGCGGGAACGGAAGATCAGGGTCAACAGCAATCCAGCGGCAAAGCCACCGATATGGGCCCACCAGGCGACGGCCTCCCCGGAACCATCGTCGGCCAGGATGTGATAGATCTGCAGGGCAATCCAGCCACCCAAAACGACGATCGCAGGAAGTCGCATGGGGATCGCCATGAAAATCAGCACCAGCACCCGCGCCCGGGGAAACAGCAGGAGATAGGATGCGAGGATTCCCGATACGGCCCCTGATGCGCCAATCAGGGGTTCACTGCTGCCGGGGTTAAGCGCCACATGCAGCACGGCACCTGCAATGCCCGTCAGCAGGTAAAAGAAAACAAAGGCCGTGTGGCCAAAGACATCCTCGATGTTGTCGGCAAACACCCAGAGGAACAGCATGTTGCCGAGGAGATGCATCCATCCGCCATGCAAAAACATGTAGGTAACGAGAGTCAATGGCTCTGCAACAGGATTGAGTTCACCGCTGCCGCTGCGTGTGAGATCCAAAAGCTCCGTCGGCACAACGCCAAACCCGGTGGCCGTGATCATCAGCGCTTCGTCGCCCCGCATGGCGCCGGTCCACAGGAAAATCACAAAGTTCAGGATGATGATCGCCATGGTGATGTATTGAACACGGATGGTCCGCATCGGCGTGTTGTCGCCGAGTGGCGTAAACATCAGGCTGGCGCTTTGCGGTCGCGGGTGGCACCTGGCACCCACAACACATCGCCATCAGCCGAGACGTGGTTGCACCAGCGGCTGGCCACAAACAGGAAATCCGACAGCCGATTGACATAAGCCAAGGCATCGGCGCTGACGGTTTCATCGGGCTCTGTGCGCAATGCCACCATCAACCGTTCCGCCCGGCGACACACAGTGCGGGCTTGATGCAGACAGGTCGCCGAAGCTGTTCCACCCGGCAGAACAAAAGACCTGAGCGGCGACAAGTCGGCATTCAACAAATCGATTTCAGCCTCAAGACGCTGATGCTGTTCGGCCAAGATGCGCAGGGGAACATAGTCGGGCTTCGGGCCGCGATCCGGCACACACAGATCGGCTCCGAGATCAAATAACTCATTCTGGATACGCGACAACATGGCGTCCAAAATTGCAAAGCTTGCATGCCGGGTATGCAGGCGCACCAGACCCAGAACCGCATTTGTCTCATCCACCGTGCCATAGGCCTCGATCCTGAGATGGGCCTTGGACACACGTTCACCACTGCCCAGGCCGGTTTCGCCTGTGTCGCCGGTTCGCGTGTAGATGCGGTTGAGAACCACCATTCCCCATCGACTAAAGCAAAAGCCCAACTTGCGAAAGAGACTTGCTTCAGGGATCGCGCAAATAGGCGGCGGGCTTGGCCGACAAGGCCCGGAAGGTCACCAGAAGTCCGGCAGAGACCGTCAACAGCATGGCCAGCAACGCCGTTACAACAGCAGTTGTTGCAGAAAACACGAAGGGCATTTCGAGCAGATATTCCGCCATATACCAGGCTCCCAGCGTCCCCGTCAAAATGCCAAAAAGTGCTGACACCAAGCCGATGAAGCCATATTCAAGCACAAAAGCCACGAGCAGTTGCCGCCGCGAAGCACCATAGGTCTTGAGCACCACCGACTCATAGGATCGCAATGAAAGCCCGGAAGCCAAGGCACCTGCCAGCACCAGCACACCTGTCAACAGCGTCAAGCCATTGGCGGAGCGCACCGCCACCAGCATTTTGGCCAGAAGGTCACTGACTGTGGCCAAAGCATCCTTGACGCGCACCACAGTGACAGACGGAAATTCCGCTGCAATGCCATTCACCACTGCGGCCTCATCGCCGTCCTTCATTTCGATGGTCACGACATGGGCGTGGGGAGCCGAGCGCAGGGTGTTGGGCGAAAACACCATGACAAAATTAATCCCCATGCTGCGCCAATTGACCCGGCGCAGACTTGCCACCTCTGCTTCAATCTCGCGGCCCAACACGCTGACCGTCACTTTGTCGCCAATCTCAAGACCAATGCCATCGGCGATTTCATCAACCATGGAGACCAGCGGCGGTCCTGCATAGTCCGAAGGCCACCAGCTTCCCGAAACCAACTCAGAACCCTTGGGCAGGTCAGCCGCATAGGTCAGGCCCCGGTCGCCGCGCAAGGCCCAGGCCACTTCAGGTTTCGGCGTGATCTTTTCGGCATCGATGCCTTTCACCTTGACGATCCGGCCCTGCAGCATGGGGGCATTGCCAATCGACATTACCCCTGGCATGGCATTGACCTTCTGCTTGAAAGCCGGGAGTTCCTGGTTTCGCACATCCAGCACAAAAAACGCCGGTGCCTTCTCCGGAATGCCGGCCCGCAATTCCCGCGAAATTGTTTCGTCGGTCAGCGCCAAGGTGACAAACAAGGAAAGACCCAAGCCCAAGGCCAGAATAACCGAGAAACTGGCGCTTCCCGGTTTGTGCAATGCTCCCAAGGCCTGTCGCAGCAGGAGATGACGCGGACGCGGCAGGATGGTCACGAGTTTGATGAGCAGGAACGCCAGTCCACCCAATAATGCAAAACTGCCCAGCAAGCCGCCGAGATACATGGCGGTGACTTGATGGTTGTCAGCATTGGCAATGACAAGACCTGCGGCAATGGCCAGCAGTACAAGCGAAAAGCCAAGCCAACCCCAGGCCCAGCCGCTGCCACCGTCACCTGCCACAAAGCCGCGAAACAAGTCAGCGCCGCGAATTCTGCTGATGCGGGCCAGTGGCAGCATGGCAAAGCTGCCGAGGATCAGCAGGCCAAGGGCGGCAGCAAACAACAGTGGCTTAAAATTGACACCCGTCGCCACAGGCAAGGGCAGGATGTGGCCAAACAAGGATTTGAGGACAATTGGTGCGAAGGCCCCCAGCAGCATGGCAATGGCGATACCAACGAGGCCCACCAAAAAAACCTCTGTCATGTAGAGGCCCAACACGTCCCGGTTTTCCAGGCCCAGACATTTCAGGATGGCAATGGATTTTCGCTGCCGATCAACAAAAGCCGAGATCGCATTGGCAATTCCGGCACCGCCAATGACCAGGGCCGAAATACCCACCAAGGTCATGAAGTAACTCAAACGCTCGACAAATCTCTCGGCCCCTGATGCGGCCCCGTCACGGGCGCGAACCCGCCAGCCGGCTTTGGGGAATTTCTGCTGGGCTTTTTCAATCAGGGTCTTTGCCGCCTTGAGATCGGTTTCACCGGGGAGTTTTACCCGGTAACGGTGGGTGGTCAGACTGCCCGGCTGAACCAGGCCTGTGGCCTTGAGGGCGGCGTGGGACATCATCAGCCGCGGACCCAGGACCAGACCATCGGAAATACGGTCGGGTTCAGCCGCGATGATGCCTGAAATCCGAAGCGGTGCCGTTCCAAGTTTCAAGCTGTCGCCGGGCTTGATGCCGAGCCTGCCCAACAACAGCGGATCAACCAAAACCGAGAGGCTGTCAGCAGGAACGCGCTTTGCCGCAGTATCGCTGCCCAGCAAAAGCGAGCCATAAAGCGGGTAGGCCTGATCAACGGCCTTGATTTCAACCAGCGTGGCCTTGCCATTGGCGTTGGCCATGGCCCGCAGGGTTGTCACCTCGCTGACGGTGCCCAGTGAGCGGACATGGGCCAACTGTTCGGCATCAAGTTCATGCTGGACCATGGAGAACTCCAGATCGCCCCCCAGCAGGGGTTGGCCCTGTTCTGCCAGTCCCCGGTCAATGGATGCCGCAAGGGAACCAATGATCGCGATGGCCGAGACGCCCAAGGTCAGGCAGGTCAACAGGATCCAGAAGCCCTGCAGGCCCGAGCGCAAATTGCGCAGGGCATAGAGCAACAGCAAACGGGGCTTCATCGGATCTGGTCCGTCAGCCTGCCATCGCGCACTTCGATGATGCGATCACAGCGTTGGGCCAGGCTCCGGTCATGGGTGACCAGCAACAGGGACGTGCCATGGCTGTCGCGCACGGCAAACAGCATATCCATGATCAGTTTGCCGGTTTCCTGATCGAGGTTTCCGGTGGGTTCATCGGCGAGAATTATTTTTGCGCCACTGGCCAAGGCCCTGGCGATGGCCACCCGCTGCTGTTCGCCGCCTGACATTTGTCCGGGATAGTGATCGAGGCGGTGGCCAAGTCCGACGCTGGTCAGTTTTTCCCGGGCAAGGGCGACGGCGCGGGGAATGCCCCTGAACTCAAGCGGCAAGGCAACATTGTCGAGCGCCGAGAGGGTGGGAATCAGATGAAATGACTGAAAGACGATGCCGATGCTGTTGCGGCGCAAGGTTGCCAGGGCGTCTTCGGATTTTCCGTGAAGGGCCTCACCATCGACATAGATCTCGCCACTGGTCACCGGTTCGAGGCCCGCAATGACCATCAGGAGCGAGGTCTTGCCAGACCCGGAAGGTCCGACAATGCCAATGGTTTCCCCAGCAGCCACCGTGAGGCTGAGATCTTTCAGGATGTGCACAGAACCCGCCCGCGAGCGCAGAGACAAATTGACATCGGTGAGTGAAAGCAAGGGCTTTGCCAAGAGTGGTTCTTCCGAAAATTGCTTGAACAGGCTAGATGGGGCGGCACGTGAAGAAAGTCGAGGTGTTTTGAAGCATTGAGGCCGAAGCTTGTATTTACGCGCCAGACCCTTACATAGACGTCCATGTCGAGAATTTCCGTCGCAGTCCTGTTTTTCGTCTTGGCAATCGTGCCGTTACGGGCAGAAACCATCAAGTTGTTGGCCCTCGGCGACAGCCTGACAGCGGGATTGGGCCTTGATCTCTCGGAAGCTTTTCCGGCCCAGCTGGAAAATGCCCTGCGGGCCAACGGCCATGATGTGGTTGTCATCAATGCCGGGGTATCAGGCGACACGGCACTGCAAGGGGCTGAACGACTGGATTGGGTTTTGACTGACGATGTTGACGTCGTGCTGGTGGAACTGGGGGCCAATGATGCTTTGCGGGGACTGCCCGTCAATCAGGCCGAAGCGGCCCTCGACCAGATCATCAGCAAGCTTGTGGCAAAAAAACTGCCGACACTGTTGTTGGGCATGAAGGCACCGCCCAATCTGGGACCTGAGTATGGGCAGGAATTTGATGGCGCATACAGCCGCTTAGCCCAGAAACATGGCGTGGCGCTCTACGGGTTTTTTCTGGAAGGTGTTGCCGCCAACCCGGCGCTCAATCAGGCCGACGGCATTCATCCCACCGCAGAAGGCGTGACTGTCATTGTCGGGAAACTGTTGCCGGATGTGGAAAAATTGCTAAAGCATCGGACGGCAAAATGAAATCATTCTCAACCCAAACCCGTCATTCCCGCGAAGGCGGGAATCCCGCTTTCTTACAACTCGTTAGCGGGACCCCCGCCTGCGCGGGGGTGACGGAATTGGGGATGGTAATTTGAGTCAATTGACCACCCGCCGCTCTAAAGCCCTAACAACCTTGAGTGAAGTTTTTTTAAGGCTTTGGGTTTTTGAGAATCAGGTTAGTCTTGCAATCGTGCCCCGGGAGTAAACCATGCCGCGCCTGTTTACCGGCCTTGAAATTCCAGATGATGTGGCGCTGGATTTGCAGATCATGCAAGGCGGCATTCCCGGTGCCCGCTGGCTGGAGACCTCGCATTTTCATCTGACGATCCGCTTTGTCGGTGACATTGAACAGGGAGTGGCGCGTGATCTGGCGGACGTTCTGGCTGGTATCGACTTCAAGCCGTTCAGTTTGCGGCTCAAGGGAGTGGGGATATTTGGTGGCAACAAGCCGCATTCGCTTTATGCCGGAGTTGAGGCCAGTGATGATCTGAAACGTCTGCACGGGATGCATGAGCGTGTGGCCCAAAGCCTGGGCCTGCCGCCGGAGTCGCGGAAATTCATGCCCCATGTCACGCTGGCAAGGTTGCGCGATCCTGATTTGCGGGCCTTGCAGCGCTGGGTCGAAGTCCACAGCCTTTATTCCACACAGGCTTTCAACGTGGAACAATTCGTGTTGTTCTCATCGCGACCCCTGAGGGGTGGCGGACCCTATGCCGTCGAAGCGGCCTATCAATTTCATACTGAAAAGCAGGAGCGGGATCATGAGCGAACGATTTGAGGGTGTGACACGCATCAAGGCCTTGCAGGGTCTGGCGGGTTGGGAGGATGTGGCGGGACGCGACGCGATTTGCAAAACCTATCGCTTCAAGAATTTCCGGCAGGCTTTTGGCTTCATGACGCAAGCGGCCCTGATAGCCGAGAAAATGGACCATCATCCGGAATGGAGCAATGTCTATGGCAAGGTCGAGGTAACCCTCACCACCCATTCGGCCCATGGCCTGACGCAGCTTGATGTCACACTGGCCCAGAAAATGGATGAGATCGCGGCGGCCTGATTCGGGGCCTGATTCGGGGCTTAACCTTAACGTCGAAGGGGTTTTGGCAAGCTTGACGATTCAGTGTTCAATCCCCATATTGTTAGTCGAGTGCTATGGAGGGCATGTAAATGGTTGAAATTCGTTATCCTAACCGGGTCGGCACCCGGACATCTGCCGACATCGACCAGGGGCTGCGCTCCTATATGATGGGTGTTTACAACTATATGGCCCTGGGTGTTGCCCTGACGGCCATCGTCGTCATGGCTGTGGCATCCAATCCGGCTGCCCTTGCCATGGTCTATAGCTTGAAATGGCTGTTGTTCATTGGCGTGTTGGGACTTGGATTTTTTGCGCCCAAGCTGATTTTTTCCGGCAATACAGCCTTGGCCCATGCTGCCTATTGGGGCTATGCCGCCCTGTGGGGACTGATGATTGCGCCCATGGTTGGTGCCTATCTCCGGGTTTCACCAAATCTGGTGACGCAAGCTTTCTTGATTACCTCGGTGACTTTTGCCGGTGCAAGCCTCGTAGGTTATGTGACGAAGCGTGACTTGTCGGGCATGGCCGGGTTTTTCCTGATGGCTTCAATCGGTATCATTGTTGCCGGTCTGGTCAATGTCTTCTTCCTGCAAAGTGGCATGTTCAGCCTGATCACTTCAATTGTAACCGTGCTGCTGTTTTCCGGCATCACGGCTTACGAAACACAGATGATCAAGGAAATGTATGTTGAAGGTGACGCCACGGGTGTGGCCAGGGGCAAGAGCATTTTTGGTGCCTTTGCGCTTTACGGCAGCTTCGTGACGCTGTTCGTCAATATTCTCAGCATTCTCGGCTTTGCCAACCGCGAATAGGCGTTGACGGCAAGATTTTACAAACCCGGCCAGTGATGGCCGGGTTTTTTGTGATTCGACGTGGTTGGGTTTTGCCAGCAATAAGTTGAGTTGATGCTTACTGCCGCCGGTTTCCTGCGCAACACACGCCTGTGGCCAACAAAGGGACCTCATCCGTCGCTTCGCGCCACCTTCTCCACGAAGACGTGGAGAAGGGACGGGAATGTGAACTGTCCCTTCTCCACCAAAGGTGGAGAAGGTGGATCGGGCGAAGCCCGAGACGGATGAGGTCCCTTTGGTGGTTACATTCGGACGCAGTGGTCGTTCAACCCTCCGACCAACCTACTTCTCCAGCACTTTCAAAACCTGCGTGAGATCATTGCCGCGTTTCATGATGAGGCCGCCTTGGGCCAGCACGCTGTACAGGGCCTGCTTGCGGGCGAGGACCGGGGTTTTGACGATGCGATAGAGCGGCTGTTCGGCGCTGTGCCGGAAAATGGCAAAGCTTGCGGCATCGTGGCCAAAATCCATGGCATAGTCGCGCCATTCGCCGTTGGCCACATGGCGACCGTAGAGATTGAGTATGGTTGAAAGTTCGCGACGGTCGAATGAAACTTTGGTGGCTCGGCTTTGTGGAAAGGCCACCAGTTTTGCAGAGAGGCCGGACCTCGTCTCATCCACACTATTGTCCACGGCGAAACTTGCCTGCTGATTCAACTGTCATCACGTTGTCATACTGGTTTGAAAATATCGAATTGGCAAGTAGGTGCAAATATCCCAATTCCGCCCCAATTGTGCCGCTTCTCTGCCCGGATGCAGGGAGATAACTACAGTGTTGCCTCGACAGCCCGGCTGGTGTGTTTCGGTTCCAAGCCCCCCAGCCCTTCCGATGCCTTCTCCGGCCGGGCCCCTTGTTCGCGTAACTTGTTTGTTGGGTCGTTTCGTTTGTAGGGTTCGCGTTTTCATACGGCTCGCAGTTGCGGGCCGTTTTTTTAAGCCAATCCTGCTTGACCTCAGGTGCCTCAGGCACAATATGGACGCCGCGACACAGCATTCGGGGCGACAATGGCAAAAACCACTCAGCAATCAGAACAACCAGCTTTGGGTGAACCCCAGGCCTTTCAGGCCGAAGTGGCCAAGCTTTTGCAGCTGATGGTGCATTCGGTCTATTCGGACCGTGACGTGTTTTTGCGCGAATTGATTTCGAATGCTTCTGATGCTCTCGACAAGCTGCGCTACCAGGCCATCGCAAAACCCGCCCTGCTGGAGAAGGAGCCCGACCTTGCGATCAGCATTGCCGTCGACAAGGCTGCCGCGACGCTGACCATCACTGATAGCGGCATTGGCATGACGGCGGCGGAACTTGCCTCCAATCTCGGCACCATTGCCCGCTCGGGCACGCAAGACTTTGTGGCGAAGGCCAAATCAAAAGATGGGGATGCGCCAAGCCTGATCGGGCAATTTGGCGTGGGCTTCTATGCGGCCTTCATGGTGGCTGACAAAGTGGAGGTCTACTCCCGCAAAGCCGGGGCCAGCAAAACCAACTTGTGGACTTCCGATGGACTCGGCACTTTCACGGTGAGCGAAGCCGGGAAAGGACCACGGGGCACACGCATCGTGTTGCATCTCAAAAAGCAAGCAGCGGATTTCCTGGAGGCGTGGAAAATTGAAAGTGTGGTCAAGGCCTACTCCGATCATATCGCACATCCCATCATGTTGGCGGGAGAGGAGTCGCGACAACTGAATTCGGGCCGTGCCATCTGGGTACGCCCGAAGTCTGAAGTCAGCCCGGAACAACACAAGGAATTTTATGGGGCATTGGCCCATGCTTCGGGTGACCCGGCGCTGACCATCCACTACCGGGCTGAGGGACGACACGAGTATAATGTGCTGCTCTATGTGCCTGATGAGCGGCCGTTTGATCTTTATGATCCGGACCGCCGGGGACGCCAGAAGCTTTATGTCCGGCGGGTTTTCATTGCCGATGATGCAGCGTTGCTGCCGCCCTATCTCAGGTTCATGCGCGGGGTGGTGGACAGTTCCGACATGCCGCTCAATCTCTCACGCGAGATGTTGCAAAACAATCCCGATGTGGCAGCGGTGCGCAAGGCGGTGACCAACCGGGTGATTTCAGAATTGAAGAAATGCGCCGAGAAGGATGAACCGACATTTGCAAAGATTTGGGATCTATATGCACCTGTCATCAAGGAAGGACTTTACGAGGATTTTGAGCGGCGCGATGCGTTGTTTGAAATCGCGCGATTCAAATCCACCAAGACGCCCTCGCTGACATTGAAAGACTATGTGGCAGGCCTCAAGGAAAACCAGACGGCAATCTATTACATCACGGGTGAGGATGCCACCAAAGTGGCTGCCAGTCCGCAACTTGAGGGCTACAAGGCCAGGGACATTGAAGTGTTGCTGCTGACCGATCCTGTCGACAGTTTCTGGGTGCGCACGGCCATGGAGTTTGAGGGCAAACCTTTTGTCTCGGTGACGCAAGGGGCCAGTGATCTTGAAAACATCAAGCCTGCTGAAGCGTCAAAGGAAGAAACCAAAACCGATGATGCCACACAAGGGCTGATCGACAAGATGAAGCTGGCGCTGGGTGACAAGGTGAAGGATGTGCGGGTGTCCAAGCGGTTGACTGATAGCGCTGTCTGTCTGGTGAACGACAGCGCACTTGACCGCAATCTCGAGCGCCTGCTGTCGCGCCAGAAGGATTCAGGTGTTGCGATCAGTGCGCCGGTTTTGGAGATCAATGACAAGCATGTGTTGATCAAGGTTCTGGCGCAATAAAGCGACGTGGATGCTGCGGCACATCTTCTGTTGGATCAGGCCTTTATCCTGGAAGGCGAACAAGTGGCTGACCCCGCCGGATTTGCCAAACGCATGGGCGACGTGATGGCAAAAGCATTCAGTTGAGCTGAAGGGCTGATGATCCGAGACTGTTGGCGATGACAATTTCCAGGCGTTGCATGGCGCCTGGAAATGCCAACGCTGCCGATTGCTTCAAACGTTCAGCCAGATAGCAGCCGGCCAAATAGTCTCCGGTGCCGTTTGGCACATGGGGCTGTTTGGACATCACATGGCAGAGACATGCCGGGTCCTTGCTGACGTGCAGTTCAGTGCGCAACTTGCTATCGCCATCGGGAATTGACGTGACGATGGTTTCGCCTGCGCCAAGCTTTTTCACGGCGCTGGCGATGTCATTGGTACTTGCCAGCCAGGTCAGTTCAAACAGGTTGGGCGTTGTGATGGTGGCGAGGGGCAACAACTGGTCGCGGATCGTTTCGGCCACGTCAGTTGCAACATAAAGCTTGCCATGGTCACCAATCACCGGATCAACCAATACATGAAGATGTTGATGCCTGACTTTCAATGCAGCGATTTGTTTCGCTGCCGCAACGACTTGCGCGGCAGAGGTAAAGTATCCTGTCATGACGGCACCGAGATGATTGAAGGCACCGATTGCCTGCAAAGCCTTGAACATGTCTTCCATCAACACGGCAGGCGTAGATTGGCCCACTGGTTTGCCAAGGCCGGGATGGTTGGAGAGGAGGACCGTGGGGATCTGCATGACCTCGTGGCCCGCCGCCTGCAACGCCGGCACAGCCGCCGAATTGCCGACGGGGCCAAATACCGTTTGTGAGGAGATGCAAAGTACCCGTGCCATCATTGCCTCCTGTCAGATATATCCGGCATCCATCAGCCATAGCAGGACCGCAGCCGTGACGGCGGCAAATCCCGTGCCCAAGGCGACGGCACCAGAAACGGCGGGTACGGCTTCATCATTCTTCTGGGCGAACAGGAAGGCATTGGCACCTGTCGGCATCGCCGCGAACAATACCGCCACCTTGATCCACAGGGGCGGCAAGGTCACGGCGTGGCGGGCAAGCAGAAAGACAAACAGCGGCATGGCCAGCATCTTGAGGCCAATCAGCGCGAACATGCCGCCCCAGGAGCCCCGCAAACTATAGGCGGCCAATGAAACGCCAAGCGCCACCAGTGCCGTGGGTACGCTGGCATCAGCCAACATGGACAACATTTTATCAGGCACCGGATGCAGGCCGAGGCCCGTCAGGCGCCAGATGCCACCTGCCAGAAGGCCGATGATGATGGCATTGGTGGCCAGCATTTTGGCCAAGGCTTTTGCCGTTTCAACAAATGAAAACGTGGTGGAATGGCGCGAAAGCTCCCGGTGCAAAGTGGCGGCAAACCACAGAAGGGGAGCGTGCACCGATAAAATCATGCCCAATGGAACGCCAACCGACGGGCCAAAATGCGCCAGCGCAAGGGGTGTTCCCAGCAATGCCAAATTGCCAAAGCCTGTGGCCATGGAGGCTGCGGCACCGCCTGACACATTCAAGCTGTCGATAAAGCGCGATGCAATGGCAGCCGCGATCCATGCCATGGCCAGTCCACCAAAGAAGGCGGTCCAAAGTGACCAGGGTGCGGCTTCCTGGGCCGCCATGGTGGCCACGGTGCGAAACAGGAAGGCTGGAATGGCGATGTTGAAGACAAACAACGTAATGCCGCGTCCGGCAACGCTATCGATGATGTTTGCTTTAGCGAGAGCATAGCCCAGTACAATCAGTCCAAAGACCGGGAGGACTGTGTTGATGATGGCGTTCATGGCAAGTGAGCGAATAGGATAATTGCAAATCGCATGAAGACCTGATCTTTCTATTCGCTATTCGCCTAGAGCCAAGAATGACTCTCGGCGTTTTTCACTTCAAACGCCGCGATGCTTTCGGCCTTTTCCAGCGTCAGACCAATATCGTCGAGGCCGTTGAGCAGGCAATGTTTGCGGAAGGGATCTATGTCGAACTTGATCACACCGCCGTCTGGTCCGCGAATTTCCTGCGCCACCAGATCAACTGTCAGGGTGGCATTGGCGCCGCGCCCGGCGTCGTCCATGAGCAGCTTCAATTGTTCTGGCGTCACAACGATGGGCAGAATGCCGTTCTTGAAACTGTTGTTGTAGAAGATGTCGGCAAAGCTTGTCGAGATGACGCAGCGGATGCCAAAATCCAGCAAGGCCCAGGGCGCGTGTTCACGCGACGAGCCACAACCGAAGTTGTCACCAGCCACGAGAATCTGGGCCTTGCGATAGGCTTTTTTGTTGAGGACGAATTCCGGCAACTCAACGCCATCCTGGGTGTAACGCATTTCATAGAACAGGGATTTGCCCAGACCGGTGCGCAGAATGGTTTTCAGGAACTGCTTGGGAATGATCATGTCGGTGTCGATGTTGACGATGTTGAGGGGGGCTGCAACACCGGTGAGGGTTTCGAATTTTTGCACGTTGGTCTTTCTCCTGGTCTTCACCCCTCCCCTTTTGGGAGGGGCAGGGGTGGGGTGGTGCAGCATGATGGCTGCTAAAATTTTTGTTCTGGCCCCGAAGGCCCCACCCCTGCCCCTCCCCCCAAAAGGGGAGGGGTAAGAAGCAGGGATTTATGCCGCGAGGTCCACACCTTCAGCTTCGTCGGCGCCGATCATCAGGTTGAGGTTTTGCACGGCAGCGCCTGAGGCACCTTTGCCGAGATTGTCATAGATCGCCATCAATACCATATGACCCCGCGCGGGATTGCTGAAGAGATGCAGCCGCATGGCATTGCTGTTGTTGAGGACCTGCGGATCAAGCTCAGGCGCCCGCTCATGGTTTTCGAAGGGAGCCACCTCGACAAAGCGGGCGTCGTGATAATAGCTCTCATAGGCCGACTGAATGAGACCAGCTGATGCACCGGCTTTCATTTGACTGAGGTGCAGGGGCACTGTGGCCAACATGCCTTGGGCAAAATTGCCAACCACAGGCTGGAAAATCACATCGGTTTTAAGTCCGGTGAAGTGTTTCATTTCAGGCAGATGCTTGTGGTTGAAACCGAGGCCATAGGGCATGAAGTGCGAGGCGGCTGATCCCCTTGCTTCATAGTCCTCGATCATCTTGCGGCCACCGCCGGAATAGCCCGAAATGCCACCATAGGAGAGCAGGGTATCCTTGGGCATGAGGCCCGCCATGACCAGGGGTTTGACCATAGCGATGAAGCCCTGGGGCCAGCAACCGGGATTGGCAACGCGTTTGGCATTGGCAATTTTCTCGCGCTGGTGGTGGTCAAGTTCGGCAAAGCCATAGGCCCAGTCGGGGTTAAGGCGAAAGGCCGTCGAGGCATCGATGACGCGGGTTTTGGATGCGGGATCAATCAATGAAACGGCCTCAATCGCCGCTTCATCGGGCAGGCAGAGAATGGCCACATCCACTTCGTTCAACAGGGCACGTCTGGCACCCGCATCCTTGCGTTTGGCGGGATCAATGGAGACGAGTTCGATATCATCGCGGGGCTTCAGGCGGTCACGGATTTGCAGGCCCGTGGTGCCCGCTTCGCCGTCGATGAAAATGCTGGATCTGCTGCTCATAGGGCGGGCTTCTAAACCCGTAGCCTGAGGTTTTCAATATGAACAACGCTTAAATCCCCACAGTTCCCGATCTCCTGCAAGTCCTCGGAAATCGGTTTTTTGATTTTGTTTGGTGAACCCCAGATGAACGCCAGATGAATAGTGCTCTCAGCTTTGGTTAATTCAATCTTGTCTAAAACATGACCATCGCAACACAATCAATGCTTTTACCAGAGGGAACCACATCATGAACATCAAGTCCAAGCTGATCGCCGCCACAGCCGCTGCCGCGCTGGTCCTGTCATTTGCAACAGCGGCACAGGCCAAGATTTCCATCGTCGGACACGATTATACGCCCGTCAAAGTTGCCGAGGCCTATGACGAGCCCGTCTGCAAATTCGTCAAGGTGAAAGTTGTGAAAGAACAATATGGCCGCAAGATTGTGACGTTCAAAACCAGGAAGGTTTGCGCCTGACATCTGTAAAGGCGGCGTCCCCTGCAAACTGAACGCTGCAATCATTTGTCATCAAAAAAACCCGGCGGTGGTCTCCCACACTGCCGGGTTTTTAATTTTAATCCTGATCCGGTTATTTGCAGAAAAACAGGCATTTTCCAGATTGTGCCGCCGTCATGGCCTGCACCGTGGTAAAGGCCGCCATGCAGCCTGAAAGTGTTGCCACAATCACCAGACCCAAAAACACCCGACGCAGAAACAGCGCGTCAGCCTTTACGGTTGAAACAGTCGAACTCAATGGATATCCCCCTTACGCCAACACACGTTCCCCAGACAGCCGAAACTGTCCCGATTCACGTTTAGCTCACGACCGTGCATTTAACGTAAAGGATAGCTTAATCAAGGGTTAATGGGGTGTAACATTAATGGCAGGGGCGACGGATCAAGAATTGCGAATATCCACAAATTTACCCGCCAGCGCCGCAGCAGCGGCCATTTGCGGTGATACCAGATGGGTGCGGCCTTTGTAACCCTGCCTGCCTTCAAAATTGCGGTTGGAGGTGGAGGCGGCGCGTTGGCCGGGTTTTAATTGGTCGGGGTTCATGGCCAGGCACATGGAGCAGCCGGGTTCGCGCCACTGAAAACCAGCGGCGAGGAAAATCTTGTCCAAGCCCTCGGCTTCCGCTTGTTCCTTGACGAGGCCAGATCCCGGCACAATCATGGCGTAGTCCAGATTTGCGGAAATCTTTTTGCCTTTCACCACGTCAGCAACAGCCCGCATGTCTTCAATGCGTCCATTGGTGCACGAGCCGATCCAGATGACATCCAGCGGAATGTCGGTGATTTTTTGTCCGGCTTTCAGGCCCATGTATTCAAGCGCGCGGATCTTTGACTGGCGCTTGCCTTCGTCGGCAATCAAGGCCGGATCAGGCACAGCTCCTGCCACCGATACAACATCTTCGGGCGAAGTGCCCCAGGAGACGATGGGCGGCAGATTGGCGGCATCGAGTTTCATGATACGATCAAAATGTGCGTTTTCATCGGTGTGGAGCGTTTGCCAATAGTGGAGCGCCTTGTCCCACTGCTCGCCCTTCGGGGCCTTGGGTTTGCCCTTCAGAAAGGCATAGGCTTTTTCGTCAGGGGCAATCATGCCAGCCCGT
>JANONM010000608.1:0-3722 GCA_031420855.1 Hyphomicrobiales bacterium | reverse complement strand
GCCGCCGCCGCCGGGGCATGGGCATGGCCGCAGCCACAATTTTCGTCGTGAATGTCATGGTCAATGCCCTGCGTTTGCGGTCGTGAGACCAACTCAAACTGATGTTCACCCACAAGGGCCGGAATCGGCCTTGCAGCAACTTTCGGGGCCATGCGCCGCAACCCCGTCCAAGCCAGATAAAAACCCATGGCCAGGGTAGAAGCCACACCCGCCCAAAACAGGCCAAGGGAATAGGATGTGATCAAGACCAGAATGGCACCAGAACAGGGCCTGATCCCCACCGAAAAAGCCAATGCAAAAGCTCGCGACAGGGACCAGTCGCCGCGCACCGCCGCCGCCGCCGGGGCATGGGCATGGCCGCATCCACAATTTTCATCATGCGTGTGTTGGTCAACACCCCCAGACCCAGGGCGCGAAACCAACTCAAACTGTTGTGCCCCCGCGAACTGCGGTTTCGACATTGAAGCAACTTTCGGGGCCATGCGCCGCAACCCCGTCCAAGCCAGATAAAACCCCATGGCGGCAATCATGGCGTAGCTGGCACTTTCCAGAAATCCCGCGACATCCCGCGCCATGGCACTGGCGTTGTGCACCAGCAAAACCAGAGACCCGACAATCACAATGGCAGTGAGGGCCTGAATCATGGCGCTCATGAAGGCAATGAGTATGCCCCGGCGCAATTCATTCTCGGTTGCCAAGACCCAGCCGGAAATCACCGCCTTGCCATGGCCGGGGCCAGCGGCATGCAACACACCATAAAGAAAACTCAAAAAGAAAAGTGTCCAGCCCGCCGAAGCTGATGGGGCTGCCCGCAACTGACGGATTGACGCCGCCATGGCTCTTGAGAAATTCTGTTGCTGGCCCTGAAGCCAAAAAACCGGATCATCACGAAAGGCTGGCAAAATGACAGAGCCATCAGCATTGCGGGGCTGCACCAGCAGTTTGCGCTTGTCGATGACGACGGTCTTTGGTGCGGTGTCGGCCGGGGTTTCCTGGGCCATCGCCGCGGGGGCACAAAACAACACCACCAGCAACAACAGGCAGCGGATGATCATGGCAACGGCAGGGAGGGTGCTTGTGGCCCAAGGGACCTCATCCGTCTCGCGCCAAGAGGCGCGATCCACCTTCTCCATCTGCGATGGAGAAGGGACAGGTGGCGATGTCGTCCCTTCTCCACGCCTTCGTGGAGAAGGTGCCCGACGGGCGGATGAGGTCCCTTGGGTCCCATACGCCACCGCTGCCATCACCCGCATGCAACAACCAGGGCCTGGGCAAACATGGCGCCGAAATCCTGGGGGTCCTCAGGCTTCCAATCGGTGCCCTTGTCGGCCAGAAAAGTGCGGGTTTGATCCAGTTCCTCGGTTGTCGGCAGCGGTTTCAATGTCATCGCACAGCCGCCAGCCAATTGACCTTGAAGCTTGGCCGGATTCTCCGTTGCATAATCAAAGGCGATGAAAAAATCCGGGTCATA
Source organism: Hyphomicrobiales bacterium (assembly GCA_031420855.1). Classification (GTDB taxonomy): domain Bacteria; phylum Pseudomonadota; class Alphaproteobacteria; order Rhizobiales; family Aestuariivirgaceae; genus Aestuariivirga. The sequence continues at coordinate 2,251 of JANONM010000608.1, read as the reverse complement.
GACCTTGAATTCAATCGGGCCAGCTTTGGCATCGACAGCCTCTTTCAAGGGAAACAAAAACCACAAGGTCAGCTTTGCCCCGTCATAACCTTGGCCAAATTCAGTGACCGGTGCATAGGGCAGGGACTTGCCGGATTGCTTGATCGAGATGAAGTAGTTCGATTCCACCAGGCTTTCGATATTCTCTTTGGTCAGAGGAGCGATTTCCTCAGGCGCGAATGTGCCGTCGCCATTGGTGTCAAGGCCCTCAAGGGCAAAACCGGAATAGGTTTCGTCGAAGGTCCAATCAACCTTGAGCCCGGTGATCTTGCCATCAGGCCCAGCGACCACCGTATTTCGGATAACAGTCCAGACGTGAGGGTGCGCCATTGCAGGTTGTGCGCCGCCTAAAAAGGCCAAAACCAAAAGGCAAAGTTTCTTCACAATCCACATTCTCCGATTCATGGCCTCATGATCGGACAATGGGGCGAAAAAGTGAAGAAGGCTTTTACAGCCCGATAAGATAAACGCAGCACACCGACCTGTGATAAACTGTCAATTGCCTAAACCCGCCTTCCCTGCCAATGAAAAGACATGAGCCTTGACATATCATTTGGTGCTGCAATTGTTGCAGGCGTCCTGAGTTTTCTCAGCCCTTGCGTTCTGCCCCTGGTGCCGCCCTATCTGTGTTACATCAGCGGCGTGTCGCTGGAAGACCTGACGACGCAAGAAGCCCCCGTGGCCATGCGCCACAAAGCTTATGTGATGCTGACCGGGTTGTTGTTTGTCCTCGGCTTTACAACCGTATTTGTTTTACTGGGTGCCACTGCTTCAGCGGCGGGGCAAGTGTTGCGGACGCATTTTGATCTGCTCTCCAAAATTGCCGGTCTTATGGTCATCATCATGGGATTGCATTTTCTGGGAGTGTTCAAGATTGCCTTTTTGGGCCGGGAAGCCCGCTATCATCACCAAAGTTCTGGCGTCTCATTGTTTGGGGCCTATTTCATCGGTCTTGCCTTTGCCTTTGGCTGGACACCCTGCATCGGTCCCATACTGGCAGCCATTCTGTCGGTGGCTGGCAGTGAAGAAAGTGTCACGCGGGGCATGTTGCTGCTCGGCAGTTATTCCCTGGGCTTGGGCGTTCCGTTTCTGATTGCCACCTATAGCATGGACACGTTCCTCGGCTTTTCCCGGCGTTTTCGCCGCCACCTGCCGGTCGTGGAAAAAATCATGGGCGGATTGCTGGTCTTTGCTGGCCTGATGTTCCTGACGGGTGGCATGCAAAGCCTGTCCTATTGGTTGCTGGAACAATTCCCCGGCCTTGCCAGCATCGGCTGAACTTGCTGTAGTGTCGTGTGACAAAAAAGGTTCGGGCTGGGATGGGGCTGCACGATGACTGAAAAACCCGCGAAACTCGAAGGCGTGCAGGTTTGCGTGTTTGACGCCTATGGAACCTTGTTCAATGTGGCGTCGCCGATTGAAAAGCTCGCCCACGAAATTGGCGAGAAGGCTGCAAGTCTCGCAATCCTGTGGCGACAGAAGCAACTCGAATATACCTGGTTGCGCAGCCTGATGGGAACCCACGCCGACTTCTGGGCCGTGACGCGCGATGCCCTTGACTATGCCATGGCGGAACTTGACATTGCCGAAGTTGGTCTGGCCGATGAGTTGATGACGCTGTATCTCAAGCTTGATGCCTATGAAGATGTGGCAGGTGCTCTCACAGCTTTACGCAAACTGGGCAAGCGCACGGCCATACTTTCCAACGGCAGTCCTTCCATGCTGGATTCGGCCGTGCGACATGCAGGCCTCGACAAGTTGTTTGAGCATGTGATTTCAGCGGAAGAAGTTGGCATTTATAAACCAAGCCGCCGGGTTTACCGGCTGGCCATGCAGAGGTTCCACCTGCAGGATGCACCATCGGTTTGTTTTGTCTCGGCCAATAGCTGGGATGCCCAGGCGGCGGCACAATTTGGTTTTCAGGCGGTGCGCGTGGCAAGGTTGCCGAAGCGGGATGATAAAATTCCCGGCAAACCCGCGAGGGTTATCACGTCGCTGGCAGCGTTGCCGGAGCTGGTTTAGCTGGAGCCAAAGGGACCTCATCCGCCCCCCGATCAAGTCGAGGGGCACCTTCTCCATCTGAGATGGAGAAGGGACAGCCGCGTGAAAATTATCCCTTCTCCACGATAGTGGAGAAGGTGGCGCGAAGCGACGGATGAGGTCCCTTTGATCACAAGCGATATTGGAAAAGAGAGTGAAAACTGCGTTGCTC
>JANONM010000607.1:0-1763 GCA_031420855.1 Hyphomicrobiales bacterium | reverse complement strand
CTTGAGGACCATTTGGGAAATTTCGTGCTTGAGCCCTTGTCGCTTCGGGCCGGGTTTATCATGGAAAATGCTTTACGGCTATCTGGCCTGGCGTCGCTCGTGGCGCTGGCGCAAGTTCTGCCGGAACGGGAACCGCATGGAAAACTCTATGAAGCCTCGCGCATCGTGCTTGAAGCCATTGATCAGGATCATTTGTGGCCAGCCCTCATGGTGCGGTGGGAAATGGGTTTGCTGGATGAACTCGGCTTTGGACTTGACCTGTCGAAATGTGCATCGACTGGGGCAACTGACAATTTGATTTACGTCTCGCCGCGCACCGGAAAAGCCGTGAGCCGAAATGCCGGCCAACCCTATCATGATCGCTTGTTTGAACTGCCGATGTTTCTGCGCGGTGAAAAAGGTATGGATGTTGGAGATATTTCGCGGGGTTTCAAGCTGACCGGATATTTTCTGGAACGCGATGTTTTCGGGCCGCGCAATATGGTATTGCCGCAAGCTCGGGTGAGAATGGCTCAGGCCATGGATAAAATCGGAGTAATGAAATGATTGGCCGTCTCAATCATGTGGCCATTGCGGTGCCGGATCTGGCGGCAGCAACGGCGCTTTATCGCGATACACTTGGTGCGGTTGTGTCAGCGCCAATGGCTTTGCCTGAACATGGTGTGACAGTGGTTTTTGTCGCATTGCCCAACAGCAAGATTGAGTTGATAGAGCCTTTGGGTGAAGCCTCACCAATCGCCGCATTCCTCACCAAAAATGCAGCGGGGGGTGTGCATCATATTTGTTTTGAAGTCGCAAACATTCTTTTCGCACGGGATGAATTGAAAGCTTCGGGCCTGCGGGTTTTGGGGGATGGCGATCCCAAAATCGGTGCCCATGGCAAGCCCGTGTTGTTTTTGCACCCAAAAGATTTCAACGGCACTTTGATTGAATTGGAACAAACATGAAATTGACCAGCGCCATTGCCGTATATTTTGTAATCTGGTGGACCGTGCTGTTCATGGTCTTGCCGATGGGTGTGCGCAATGCCGCAGAAGCTGGCGAAACTGTGGGGGAGGGCCATGATGCAGGTGCGCCGATAGTCACAGGTCTGGGCCGCAAATCAATCATCACAACATTGGTCACAACCGTGGTTTTTGCGTTGGTCTATGTGGTGATGGCGAACAATTGGCTGGAGACGATTGATCTGCCATTCCTGCCGAAAATTTAACGGGCCTCCCCACCTCCGGCGCGTCGCGCCACCTCCTCCCACCGAAGAGGCGGGTTGGAGGGCAGTTTCTGACCTCACCCTCCACCCCGATTCTTTATCGGGGAGGAGGTGGCCGAAGGCCGGAGGTGGGGGACGCAGCGCGAACGAGAAGCGTGAGTGAAACCATTCTTCACTTGCGCTTGTTTTTAATATCCGGCGCGGCGGGATAACGCGACTGCAAGTCGCGGTCGGTGACGCTCATGTGGTTGCGGGTGTATTGTTCGGAAGCTTTGCGCAAAGGCTGAAAATCCCACGGGAACAGGCTGCCGTTTTTCATGGCTTCGAACAGCATGAGGCGGGACTGCTGGCTTTGCAGGACTTCTGATTGGATGCGCGGAATATCAAACTTGGCTTCAACTTCAGATCGGAAATTTTTGGCGATGGGGTTTGACACAGCGAGGTTGGTTGTTTCCTCTGGATCAGCATCAATATTGAACAACTGGTCATCATCGACAGGCGAATGGATGAATTTCCAAGGACCACGACGCAGCATATAGAGTGGCGCTATTGCACC
>JANONM010000606.1:0-5021 GCA_031420855.1 Hyphomicrobiales bacterium | reverse complement strand
ATTGTGGGAACACCCAGCCGCTTGAGACGAGCGCCCAAGCCAATGCCACCCTGCCCACCACCAATGATCAAGACGTAGGGCTGGACCTTGTAACCGAGTTCGGATTCTTCCTTTTGGCGGCGTTCAGCCCATGTCATGCGGTCCTTGATGGCACCGTGATTCACGCCTTTGCTGCGGGTAGGCCCTTTCTTTTCCTCATGGCCTTTGAGTTCGACCATGGTTGTCAATAGTGTCCAGCCCTTGCCGTTCTTGAGGCGAATATGGCCTTTGCCGCGGGCTGTTTCACTTTCGAGGAGCAGCCAGGCTTCAGTCATGGCTTCATCGCCAGTGGCTTCGCCGTCGATGCGCCAGCTGGTCTTGCCAACATTTGGCAAGGTGGCTTCGAGCATGTCACCAATTTGCACCTTGCCTTCAGACGTCTTGATGTTCCAGGTAAAGAATACCAGATCGCGCCAATAACAATCGTCATCAAACAACGCCAAGGTTTCCGGCACATCGGCTTGGTTTAAAGATTTCTCGAAGGCGGCAAGCCAGTTGTTGGTGCGTTCTGTTGCAGTGGTCATAGTGTCCTCCAGACGATACATTGGTATGCTGACATGAATTATTGTATCTGAAAAGGCTCTGCTTGAATGGACACATGAACATCGCTACAAAATGCTGATGTTACCCATCACATCACCCCAAAACACGCAAATCAAAGTCATCCGCTCGCTTTCTGACAAGAAAACGCGCCGGGAGCTTGGATTGTTTGTGGTCGAAGGCATGGCAATGCTGGAACGGGCCCTCGACCTGGGCTGGACGCCGGAACATGTGGTTACAACCAAACCGCAGTCGCTTTGGGATGATGTAAAGCCACTCATTGTCACCAGCCAGCTGATGTCCGAACTTTCTGCACAGAACAATCCCCATGACGTGTTGGCCACATTCCGGCAGAAATGGCAACCCCACCCCGGCAAGACTGGATTGTGGCTGGCTTTGGAAGATATTCGCGATCCCGGCAATCTGGGTACCATCATTCGCACTGCTGATGCGGCGGCTGCGGATGGAATTATCCTCGTCGGTGATTGTTGTGATCCATATTCAGTTGAATGCGTTCGCGCCACCACGGGTTCGATTTTTGCAACTGTATTGGCCAGAATGCCAGCGCAACAGTTCACTGACTTTCTTAAAAACTGGAACGGCGAAAGTGTTGGCACAAACATGGTGGCCAAATCCACCTATCGAAAGGTCTACCAACGGCCCACCTTGTTGGTCATGGGATCAGAGGCAAAGGGATTGTCCGCGGGCATCGCTTCGGCCTGCACAAGCATGGTCAGCATTCCCATGCGGGCCGGGGTTGAAAGTCTGAATGTTGCAACCGCCGCAGCACTATTGCTGTTTGAAGTGCAGCACAACGCGTTGTAATGAGGCGACATCCGTTTTTCCAGCTGCGGCAAGGCTGGTTCACCCTGTCAGTTGAAATTGAACCTTGAGACTCGACGCTTCAGCGTGGAATAGTGGCAGCAAGAATTGATGCCATTTTGGGCTGGAGAAATTCATGAAATCGCATGCGCGTGTCGTAGTTGTTGGTGGCGGAGTCATGGGAGTGGGGTTGCTTTATCATCTCGCCCTTGAGGGCTGGCGTGACATTGTGCTCGTTGAAAAGGGCGAACTCACGTCCGGCTCCACCTGGCATGCGGCAGGACAATGCCCACATTTCAATTCATCGCTCAACATGACCAAAGTGCATGTCTATGGCACGCAGCTTTATCCACAATTGGAAAAGCTGACGGGACAAGCCGTATCCTGGCACGGTTGCGGCGGGCTCCGCCTAGCCACCACAGATGAAGAAGTGAACTGGCTGAAGTATGTTTACGGCGTTTCTCGCCTCGCTGGTTATGAGGCCGAAATCATCGGCCCTTCCGAAGTCAAACAATACCACCCCTATCTCGAGACGTTTGGAGTCAAGGCAGCGTTTCGAACCGTCAGTGATGGCCATGTGGCACCGGCTGATATAACCAACGCCATGGCGACAGGGGCGCGCCAATTGGGAGCGGAAATTTATCGCCGCAACCGGGTGAGGGACATCAAACTGCTGCCATCCGGCGAATGGCGGGTGTTCACCGAAAACGGCAACATTGATTGCCAACATGTTGTTAATGCTGCGGGTTCCTATTGCGATGTGGTGGGTTCCTGGACCGGACACAATGTGCCGATTGCCAACATGTTACATCACTATGTCATCACCGAAGCCTTGCAGGAACTCATCGACCTGAAACAGGAATTGCCTGTCGTGCGCGATCCTTATTCCCATGCCTATCTGCGTGAAGAAACCCATGGTGTGCTTGTCGGACCCTATGAAACAGCAACGGCCCATGTGTGTTGGGATGGGGCGCAGCCGCGCTGGGATTATGAAAGCGAATTGGAAGCACCCGAACTCGACCGCATCATGCCCTGGCTGGAAAAGGCCACGGAACGACTGCCGCTGTTTGGCAAAGCCGGTGTGAAGTCCATTGTCTCCGGCGCCATCACCCATACGCCAGACGGAGTTTATCTCTCAGGCCCTGCCCACGGTGCACCGAATTACTGGATGCATTGCGGAGCCTCGATTGGCATATGCCAAGGCGGCGGGGCCGGCAAGTACCTGGCGCAATGGATGGTGCATGGTCAGGCCGAGATCAACATGCGGGAATTTGATCCGCGGCGTTTTGGCAATTGGGCTTCCAGAGAATACACAACGGAAGTTGCCATCGCCGACTATCACCACATGTATTACTGCTACAAGCCAGCCGAACAGCATCAGGTGGGACGGGGCCTCCGCAAGTCTTCACTCTATGACACGCTGAAAGCCGAAGGCGCACAGTTTTCGCAAATCTTCGGTTGGGAACGGCCACGCTGGTATGACAAGAGCGGGCTTGGGGAAGCCTATTCATTCAAGCGCTCAAACTGGTGGGAAGCCGTGCGGTCCGAATGCCTGGCAGTGCGCAATGAAGTGGGACTAATGGACCTTTCCACGTTCTCGAAATTCGACGTGCGGGGGCCAGATGCCCATGCTTTTCTCGACCGCATCTGTGCCAATAAAATTCCCGAAAAAGATGGTGGCATCATCCTTGGCCATTTGTTGAACGCGAATGGTTTCATTGAAAGTGAAATCACTGTCACCCGCCTAGCCGCTGGTCATTACTATGTGCTTTCAGCGGCTGTGGCACAATTGCATGATCTTGATCAGCTGAACTGGCGACGCCTGGGCAGCGAAACCGTTTCAATCACCGATGTAACTGATGACTATGGTGTGCTGGTTCTGGCCGGACCCAAGTCGCGGGAGGTATTGCAGAAAATTTGCCATGATGATCTGGGTCGATGGTTGACGGGTCGCATCGCCACTATTGCAGGTGTAGATGGCGTTCGGTTGTTGCGTGTCAATTACGTAGGTGAGTTGGGTTGGGAATTGCATGTACCCATGTCAGAGATGCCAAAAGTTTATCAAGCCTTGCGTCAACATGGCGATCCGCTGGGCCTGAAACTGTTCGGCACCTATGCGATGAATGCCTTGCGCATGGAAAAAGCCTATCGCGGCTGGGGATCGGAACTCACGGCAGAAATCGACATGTATGAAGCCTCCATGCAGCGCTTCATCCGGGAAGCAAAGCCCGACTTTACCGGTAAGGCTGCCAGCTTGGCCCGCAAGCAAAAGGGCCAGCGCATGCGACTGGTTTATCTTGAAGTTGACAATGTGGATTCGGACTGCGTTGGCAATGAACCAGTTTATCATGATGGCAAAGTTGTGGGCGTTACAACTTCCGGCGCTTTCGGCCATGCCGTCGACAAATCCCTGGCCTTTGCCTATGTGCCACCAGCCCTGATTGCCTTAGGAACTGAATTTATCATTCTGATGTTTTCTGAAATGCGCAAGGCCCGGGTGATTGCCGAGTCAGCCTGGGATCCAGAAAACATCCGGCTGAAGGCATGAAAACAACCGAAGCACTGGCCATCGAAGCCCCGACCAGCTTATAGAGGGCCATGAGCATTCCCCCCCAAAAACCAATCCGTCCATTTTCCAAGGATGGCAAGCGCCCGTTTGGCAAAGGCAAGCCAGGCTTTGGCAAGCCCCACCAATTTCGCAAGCCGGAAAAGCCCGTGCCTGCCACCTTGACGGGTGACCGGCCCAAGGCCCTGACGCACCAGCCGAAACCCGAGAATGATTTGATCTATGGCATTCACAGCGCCGCAGCAGTTTTGAACAATCCCAAGCGGCAGATTGTTCACGTCTGGGCCACGGAAAATGGCTTCAATCGCCTGAAGGAGGAAGAAGGTGTGGCAATCGCGGTTACGCCTGAAATCGTTCATCCGCGTATTCTGGATCACATGTTGACGGGCCAGGATGCTGTGCATCAGGGTGTCGTCGTCGAAGCCAAATCACTGCCCCAGCCGCGGCTTGACCAAATTCCCCGCGAAGGCATGCTGGTCATTCTGGATCAGGTGACTGACCCGCACAATGTGGGGGCCATCCTGCGATCCTGTGCGGCTTTCGGCGTTACTGCCATGGTGACCACGGCACGCCATGCGCCCCATGAAACCGGGGTGTTTTTCAAATCTGCTTCGGGTGCCTATGAAAGTGTTCCGGTGGTGCGCGTCACCAATCTGGGACGGGCGCTTGAAGAGTTGAAAGGTTACGGCTTCACCTTGTTGGGGCTGGACAGTGAAGCGCCCCTTGTCATTGGCGATGCGCCGAAAACCCGGCCCTTGGCGCTTGTTCTGGGCGCAGAAGGCAAAGGCTTGCGGCAGAAGACCCGCGAGACTTGCCATGTTGTGGCACGCCTTGATATGCCGGGACCCATCAAGAGTTTGAATGTGTCGATTGCCACTGCGGTTTCACTTTACGCTTTGCTGAATTGAAAAAGGCGCCTCGCCAAGTGCAACAACGGCCGGCACCCATGCAAGTTTCCCGCTGCCGGGTACTTGCGAGGGGTGTTGCAGGGACCGCGCCAAATCGGCTAAGGGAACGCGTGTTGGTCTGGTCTATGGTAAAGACGGGAATCAAA
>JANONM010000605.1:0-4766 GCA_031420855.1 Hyphomicrobiales bacterium | reverse complement strand
TCAACATCGGATCGAGCCACTGACGCAATCCGTCTCCCAGTTGATTAAACGCCAGAACCGTGAGGAACAAGGTCACCAAGGGAAACACCAACACCCACCAGGCCTGGTAAATGATCTGGCGTCCCTCAGCGATCATGCCGCCCCAGGTGGGCGTGTCCGTTGAAACCGACAGGCCGACGAATGACAAAATGGCCTCGACGATAACCGCAATGCCCATTTCAAGTGACAGCAGGACCAACACTACAGGAAGGATGTTTGGCAGTATTTCGCGGAACAATATCGCCACGCGCCCCATGCCAAGTGCCGTCGCTGCTTCGGCATATTCGAGTTTCGCTTGTTGCTGCGCTTCGGCGCGCACGACGCGGGCGAAACGTGTCCAGTCGATGACCACGATAGCGACGATGACAGAATGAAGGCCCGATCCCAACACCGCCACCAGCAGGATTGAAAGCAGCACAGGTGGGAAAGCCATCCAGATATCAATGAGGCGCGAGATGATGATCTCCCACCAGCCGCCGAAATAACCCGCGAGCAACCCAAGGGCTGTTCCAATGATGCCAGCGAGAATGCTTGCCACGAAGGCCACGGTCAGCGCGATGCGACAGGCATGGATAAGTCGCGACAATACATCACGACCGAGACTGTCTGTGCCGAGGTAGCGACCGGGTTCAAGTAAGGGAGGGACAGTTGCAATCAGCAAGTCCTGTTCCAGTGGATCGAAGGGTGAGAGCCATGGTGCAAATATTGCAGCAAACAGCAACAGAAGAATGAAGCCACCCCCCAGTATGATGCGCAGATCCCTAGGCATGGCGGAGCCTTGGGTTGAGCCATGTGGCTGCGGCATCAACGAGCATGTTGACGATGATGAAGATGCTGCCGAAGGTCAGCACCAATCCCTGGATCAGGGGAAGATCGCGGTTGATCACTGCATCAATCGCCAGATTGCCAATGCCGGGATATGAGAAGATGCGCTCGGTGATAACGGTACCGCCAATCAGGAAAGTGAATTGCACACCCGTCAAAGCCAGTGCGGGAACGGCGGCATTGCGCAGGGCTTCCTGCAACAGAATGCGTAGATTCGATAGACCCTTGATGCGCGCCAACAGGATGTAGTCCTGCACCATCACATCCAGCAAGGCGTTCTTCAGAACGCGGCCGATCACCGCTGCCAAGGGAAATGACATGGTGAAGGCAGGGAGGATCATGTGTTTGAGGACATCCCAAACAAAATAAAAATGCCCGCGCAATACTCCTTCGACAATGTAAAATTGGGTGGAAAGCTTGGCGTCAACTGCAGGATCGCTTCGGCCAGAGATCGGCAGGATGGGCAGCATCACACCCAACACCAAGACAAAAGTCAGGCCCCAAATGAAATCCGGCACGGCGAGCATCAGGCCATTAAAGGCGTCAATCAACTTTTCGAAAATACTGCCGCGCCAGGCGGTGGACAGTAGTGCAATGAACGTGCCCCAGAATACGGCAAGGCAGAAGGCAAAAAACGCAAGTTCAAGGGTGGCTGGCAAACGGTCGAGAATGATCCGCATGACATTCTGTTTCAGGGAAATCGACGTTCCGAAATCGCCCTGCAGAACCTGGTTGAACCAGACAAAAAACTGCTGGTAGATCGGCAAATCGAGACCATAAAGGGCGCGCAAAGCCTGAACATCAGCCTCGGACGCTCCGGGTGCAATCATCATGGCAATGGGATCGCCGGGCACAACCCGCACCAGCACAAACACAATGACCATCACGCCAAGCAGCGTGACGATGGCCGAAAGTGCGCGAGAGGCAATGCGTTTGACAGGCATGTCGATCCCAAAATGTTTCGAGGCTCGACCGCGTTGGCCGAGCCTCGAAGGGACGCTTGGTTTTTTACGCCGGAGACATCTGGAATGGTTCTGGCGAACCCGCAATGTTGGGCGTGACCTTGATCGATTTCTTGTAGACAATCGGTTGCTGATACTGGATCAGCGGGATCACGTAAGCGTTTTCGGCAATGTATTTGTCGACGGCCTTCCATCCGGCGATGCGCTTGGCTTCATCGCCCTCGCCCCACAGCGGCCCTATCATGCCGTCAAGATCATCAGTGTTCCAGACGGAGTGTGGCGAAGGGCCGAACATGGCAAAGCCCGTCGATGTAGTCGGAACGCCAAAGGCATTGCCCCAGTTATAGAAGGCGGCAGGAGCCAAGGCATCGCCAGCCCGCAATTCGTAGTGCTTGGCGATTTCGTAGACTTCAATTTCAGCCTCAATGCCAACCTTGCGCCACATGCCGACAATGGCTTGCACCATTTCATAGTCCTTCGGCTTCAGGCCTCGGGTGGTCTGAATTTTGAACTTCACGGGATTTTCGGTGCTGAAGCCTGATGCCTTCAACAGCGCCTTGGCTTTCTCAATATCGTAGGGAACTTTGATGCTCGCATCAAAAGCCGCATATTGTGGGGCTTCCAGTGTATCGATTGGAGTGGCATAACCCTTCAACAATTTATCGACGATAGCTTGCTTGTCGATGGACATGGCAGCCGCCATGCGCACGTTCTTGTCGTTCATGGCATCGATGTTGTTAAGGAAGATCATGCCGATATCCGAGACGGGTGTTGAAACGCCAGCCAGACCATCCTTGGTTTTCAAGCGGTCAAACTCCTCGAAGGGCACGTCGACTGTCACATCAGATGAACCGGATTCAATTTCGGCCACACGACTTGTGGCATCTGGCACAAATTTGTAGATGACGGTGGCGAAAGCGGGCTTGCCGCCCCAATAATCCGGATTTGCCTTCAGGCGCACGAAGGCGTTGCGTTCAAATTGGTCCACCATATAGGGGCCCGTGCCAATGGGCTTGGCTTCGAAGCCTTCTGCGCCAGTTTTTTCGAAATAGGCTTTGGGCATGACATAGCCCGTGAGAAAGGCCATCCATTTGAACAATGTTGGTTCGAATGAAAGAACATCGGCCGTGATCTTGTTGCCGTCGACCTTGAAGTTGCCGATCTTGCCCCAGATGAATGCAATGGGGTTGCCACCATCCTGCTTGCCCGCGCGCTCCAGCGACCAGACAACGTCTTCGGCAGAGAAAGCCGAACCATCATGCCACTTCACGCCATCGCGCACGGTCATGTGCACTTGCTTCTTGTCGTCACTCCAGCCCCACTCCGTCAACAAGCCGGGTTGAAATTCGAGACTGGGTTTCTGGCCGATGAACTGGTCGAACACCGAGCGATAGATGGATTGAATGGTCGGGTTCACGGCGGAGAGACCGGTGGTTGGATCCCATGACGGCAGGTTGACGTTATAGGCGATGGTGACGGTATCACCTTCGGCGTGGGCTTCGTTGATGGTAAAGCCGCTGCCAAGCAACAGCCCTGCCGCGCTCAATTGCAGAATTTGGCGGCGAGAAAGAGTGGTCATGATTTCCTCCGTGTTTTGCCCAGCACTGAATCCGCGCCGGATTGGCCTTCATATCAATCGCAATTGCCGAAATATTCAAGTGCATTTTTATGACCGCCGTCATTTTGCAACGCACAATGAAACTCGGTTCGGCGGCAATTCATTGGAAAGCCAATATTACTTGATCAATTGAATGGATCGCGGCAGTATTCCAGCCTTACGGTGACGGTATTCTTGACCGTCCGTGAGATGTTATATATGAATTTGCATGCAATTATCAGCGTACAACAACAGGTGGATAAGCCATGGCAGAACGTTCATTCGCGCGGGAAATTGAAGACCTTCGATTGGGGGACGGCGATGAATTCCGCGGTGAAGGAATTCTGGCCATCACCAAGGCATTGTTGCAGTCAGGTGTTTCCTATGTCGGGGGCTACCAAGGTGCGCCGATTTCACATCTGATGGATGTGTTGGCTGACGCGTCTGACTACATGGCGGAACTCGGCGTGCATTTTGAAACCTCTGCCTCGGAGGCAACGGCCGCTGCCATGCTGTCAGCCTCTGTGATGTATCCGATCCGTGGGGCCGTGACATGGAAATCAACAGCCGGTACAAACGTGGCCAGCGATGCCTTGTCGAACCTTGCGTCAGGCGGCGTGACTGGTGGAGCCGTCATCATCATTGGTGAAGATTACGGTGAGGGCTCTTCCATCATGCAGGAACGCAGCCATGCCTTCGCCATGAAATCACAGATCTGGCTGATGGACCCCCGCCCCGATCTTGCAACCATGGTTCACATTGTTGAGAAATCATTCGAACTGTCAGAGGTTTCGAACACGCCTGTCATGGTTGAAGTGCGCATTCGCGCCTGCCATGTGCATGGTCGCTTCAAAACCAAGGACAACGTGAAGCCGGGTTATACGTTGAAGCAGGCGTTGGAAAATCCGGTCCGCGATGTCAACCGCATCGTGCTGCCGCCAGCGTCCTTTGCGCACGAGAAACAGAAGATTGACAAGCGCTGGCCGGCAGCCGTGCAGTTTATCAAAGACAACAAATTGAATGAAGTGTTTGGGCCAGAGGGAGAAGATGTTGGCATCATCGTGCAAGGTGGCATGTACAACGGGGTCATCCGTGGATTGCAGCAATTGGGACTTTCAGATGCTTATGGCGAAAGCAAAATTCCGCTTTATGTGATGAATGTTGCCTACCCGATGATTGACGACGAAATTGTGAAATTCTGTGCTGGCAAGAAGGCAATCGTTGTCGTCGAAGAGGGCCAACCGGAATTTATTGAACAAGCGCTCAACACATTGCTGCGGCGGCGCGATCTGCAAACCAGGATCAGTGGCAAGGATGTATTCCCGCTGGCTGGCGAATATACG
>JANONM010000604.1:0-6808 GCA_031420855.1 Hyphomicrobiales bacterium | reverse complement strand
CAAGATGCGCGAAGCTTCGGCAACCCGCTCGAAAATTTCAGCTTTCGGTGTGCCTGCAAAGCGCAGTCCAAAAGCCATGTTGTTCTCGACATTCATGTGGGGATAAAGCGCATAGGACTGAAACACCATGGCAATCTCGCGCTTTGCTGGCGCCAGGTCGCTGACGTTGCGCCCATCAATGAATATCTCGCCACCACTGATCGGTTCAAGTCCGGCCACCGAGCGCAGCAGGGTTGACTTGCCACAGCCAGAGGGACCAACGAGGACGACAAATGAACCATCATCCACCGTCAGGTTGATGTCGGTCAACACGTCAACGCTACCGTAGGATTTGTTGAGCTTGTGTATTTTGACTTCAGCCATGGTGCACTCATTTCACAGCGCCCGAGGTGAGGCCCCGGATCAACTGGCGGGAGAAGATGACGTAGAGTACGAGGACCGGAATGATTGCCATGGAGAGAGCGGCAAGCACCGCATTCCAATCCGTGATGTATTGCCCGAGGAACTGTTGCACGCCCAAGGTGATGGTTTGTTTGCCACCCGTCGGTGCCAGCAACAGGGGGAACCACAAGTCATTCCACACCGGGATCATGGTGAACACCGCAACCGTTGCCATGGCAGGGCGCAGCAAGGGCAGAATGATGAAGAAGAAGATGTTATACTCCGACAAGCCATCGCAGCGCCCGGCCTCGCGCAAATCCTTTGGAATCTGTTCGATGAATTCCGAGAGTATGAAAACCGCCAAAGGCAGGTTCTGGGCGACATAAACCAGAATGAGCGCGGTCAGCGTGTTGATGAGATTGAGTTGCGCGATCATTTGAATGATCGACACGGAACCCAGCCGTATCGGCACCATGATGCCGAGCGACAGGAATATGGCGAGCAGGGTGTTCCAGCGGAATTTATATTCTGTCAGGGCCCATGCCGCCATGGCCCCAAATAAAAGTGTGAAAAATATCGTGCCTGTGGTGACGACAATTGAATTCACATAATAGGTACCAAGGGCCCCATCGCCAAAGACTTTGTAATATCCAATCAGGTCAAAGTTCCAGGGCATTGGCGGCTGCAAGGGTGTGTTGAAAATCGCCCGCTTGGCCTTGAATGAATTCATGATCACCAGGATGATCGGAAAGAGGGCCAGCATTGTATAGAGCACCAGAATGCCATGGACCGTCAGGGATGAAACAGGCCTGCGCATCAGAACGAATGCCGCTGCATGCGGCGCTGGATGAGGAAGAGATAGACCATCAAGCCGCAGAGGATGATCAACAACATCATCGTGGCAATTGTCGACCCCATGGACACATCACCAGTTTGCAACTGGTTGCCGAAGAACACCCGGTAGAACAGCGTTCCCATGATATCGGCAGAATAATTTGGCCCCGCCAGTGCGCCCTTCATGGCGTAGACAAGATCAAAGGCGTTGAAGTTGTTGACAAAGGTCAGCACCGAAACCAGACCAATTGTTGGCCAGATCAATGGCAATTTCACATAGACAAAGGCCTGAAACTGGTTGAGGCCATCAACCGTTGCGGCATCGATCAATTCATCGGGAATGGCCAGCAAGGCGGTATAGATCAGGATCATCGGAATGCCGACAAATTGCCAGACCGAGATCAGCGAAATGGTCAGCAGCGCCGTCGATTCCTGGCCAAGCCACGGTGCAAAAAACTGGCCGAGACCAACAGACTTCAGCAAAATCTTCGAAATCCCCCAAAGCGGCGACAGGATGAGTTGCCATGAAAAACCGATGACAACGACTGACAACATGGTCGGCATGAAAATCAAGGTGCGATAGGTGGCACGAAAACGCAGCACCGGCAAACTCAACAGGGCAGCCAACACCAGCCCGATGGGATTTTGCACCAGCATGTGGATCAGAAAAAACTTGCAGTTGTTCCAAAAGGCGTTCCAGAACGGTTGGGACCAGGTGGGGTCGGTCAACAAGGTGGTGAAATTCTGCAACCCCACAAAAACATGAGAAGCGTCGTCCTGCTTTTGGTAGAAAGATGAGATGATTGTATGGATCAGGGGATAGATTGAAAACGCCGTGTAAATCAGCAGGGCCGGGGCGAGGAAGAAGATCAGCGCCATTGAATATGAACTGCGCGACATTCCGACGAGGCCAGAATTTTTCATAATATCCCCTCATCCGCCCTTCGGGCACCTTCTCCGGTTAAGAGGATCGGGTGAAGGCTGATTGGTGTTGCCTTCTCCCGCCACTTCCGGCGGGAGAAGGTGGCCGATAGGCCGGATGAGGGACCATGCGCAAGGTGCCAGAACTACTTCTGCTGGGGCGCGTACCACTTCTTGAGACCGTCCTGGAGTTGGGCGGCGCCGGCATCAGGGGTCAAGGTGCCGTTCAACACCTGGGCTGAAACGTTCCACAGTTCGTTTTCAAGGTTCGGTGTGCCGCGTGACAGGATTTGATAGCTGTTGCGGATGGTTGACTTGCAGGTGCCGCGCCAGTTGATGAACTCCTGGGCCACATCGTCGGTCAGCGTTACCTTGCCATTCGACAACGGGAAGAATCCGGGCAAGGCATTGGCAAAGATCGTTGCAAATTCTTCCGAGCCGACCCAGTCCAGGAACTTTTTGGCTTCTTCGGCATTGCCGGATTTGGCATTGAGACCAATGCCGATGTCGGTGTGGTCGGAAATATAGCAATCCGATCCAGCGGGCGGTGGTGCCTTGAAGGCACCCATGTTGACCTTCTGGCCGCGGAACGTGGAAATGTCCCAGGAACCTGCGGCATAGATTGCACCCTTGCCAAGACCAAACAGGTTCTGGCTGTCAGGATAGGTCTGGGCCTTGTAGCCATCGCCCATGTAGGGAGCCCATTTGGCCAGTGCTGCAAGAGTGTCCACATAGGGCTTGTCGGTGAGCTTGGCTGTGCCATCGATCAGGCCCTTGCGGCCTTCTTCGCCTTTCCAATAGTTGGGACCAATGTTCTGGAAGCCCATGGTGGCGGCTTCCCATTGGTCGTTGGTGCCCATGACGAGCGGCGTGTAGGTGCCGTTGGCCTTGATCTTTTCCAGCACGGCCAGGAATTCTTCTTCGGTCTTGGGCGGTTCAACGCCGACTTCCTTGAAGATGTCCTTGTTGTAGATGAAGCCATGGATCACCGAAGCCATGGGCACACAGAATGTGGTCTTGCCATCATCCGTGGTCCAGGCACTCTTGGCCACATCCGAGAAATTGGCCATGGAAGGCAAATCATTCAAGGCCGCAAGATGACCCTTGTTGAACAGTTCCAGTGAAGCGTCAAACGGGCGGCAGGTGATGATATCGCCAGCCGTGCCACCTTCAAGCCGCGCATTCAGGGCAGCGTTGTATTCCTTGGGCGCAGTCGGGGTGAATTCGACCTGGATGTCAGGATATTTGGCATTGAAGGCGGGGATCAGTTTTTCTTTCCAGATGGTGGCATCATCGTTGCGCCAGCTTTCGATGGTCAGCTTGCCGGCCGATGCTGCGCCGATCATTGCTGTGGTGGCCACGGCGGCCAGCAGCAGCGTCTTGAAGCTTGTTTTGATCATGGTTTTTCCTTTTCCTCCTGTTGAGTTTATCAAGGCTACACCGAAGTTCAAAGCTTCGACAAGGCCAGCCTCAAGTTTCCTTTTGTATCAGCCAAAAGCTTTTGCGCTGCAGCAAAGTCCGGCATGCCTTTGCACAACAACACGGCTGGCTTGATGTCATGGTGGGTTATACGAAGTGCTGCCCGAGCCTTGTCTTCCGATACCCCGGCGATTTTCATGACGATGTGGCGTGTCCGTTGTTCAAGCTTGCTGTTGCCTGCCTGTACGTTCACCATCAATCCGTCATGCACGGCACCCAACCTGGTGAAGGCGAGGGTTGAAATGAGGTTTAGTGTGGCTTTCTGGGCAGTGCCCGCGGCCAAGCGGGTTGAACCGGAAATCACCTCCGGGCCTGAGTCAATCAGCACCTCAAGGTCAGCGGCAAGGCCAAGCGGCGAGCCTGCATTGTTGACAACCGCAATCACGGCACAGCCATTCTGCCGCGCCACTTGTGCGGCGGCATTGGTGTAGGGGGTGCGGCCAGATGCGGCGATGGCTATCAAGACATCTTTTGCCGTGCAGGCCTGTGCAGCGGCGCGGCCCGCTTCTTCATTGTCTTCGGCATCAGCCAGTGTCTCGAACATCGCGGCACGTTCACCAGCGATGAGATAGCCCAATTTTTCTTCCGACATGCCGAATGTTGCGGGCAACTCACTGCCGTCCTGTACGCCAACGCGAATGGAAGTTCCAGCACCGGCATAAAACAGCCGCCCGCCATTTCCAACACGCTCGGCCACCAACGCTGCCGCTTCGGCAATGGCAGGCAGGGCGCGCTCGACAGCATCAAGCGCCCGTCGTTGGCCTGCCAACAGCAAGGCCAAGACGCGCGGACTATCCCAAGCATCAAATCCCGAGATGTCCGGCAGGCTGGCTTCTGTCGATGTCGGCGTGAACGGCATGGTTAACCAATACCAAATTAAAACCACTTGTCGAGCGGATAATTTCAACTCCCGGTGAATGAGATAATTATATGTTATATTTCAGTATGTTAACTATGGTTAAAATTGCCTTTCCAATATGGTATTGTTTTGGTATTGTTAAATTCATGACCAATTCACAGCGGTTTTTTCTGGGCATTGATGGTGGTGGATCGAAATGCCGGGCCCGGATCAGGGACTTGCAGGGCCGCAAGCTTGCTGAAGCGGTGGGCGGATCGTCCAACATTTACCAGGACCATGACGGTTCGATTGCCAACATCATTGCAGTTGCTGCCGAGGCAGCAAAATCCGCTGGCGTGGCCATCCGCGAACTTCATGCCGGACTGGGGTTGGCCGGCATCGTCACATCTGTCGGCGCCGAAAAAATTCAAGCCGCCGAATTGCCCTTCGCCTCGGTGATCGCCGACAATGACGCTTTCGTCGCCTGTCTGGGTGCCTTTACTGGCGGCAATGGCGGCATCGTGATTGCCGGAACCGGATCGATTGGTTTGGGCATTGTTGATGGCCAGCGCCACATGGTGGGCGGCTGGGGTTTTCAATTGGGTGACCACGGCTCAGGCGCCTGGCTGGGCCACCATGCGGTGCGCCGCGCGGCCCTGGCACTGGATGGACTATTACAACCCACCAGCCTGATTGATGCCGTGCTCGAACGCTGCGGGCGGACCCGCCATGCATTGACGCGCTGGTCAGAAACAGCCGTGCCGAAAGACTATGCCGCCTTTGCACCACTGGTATTTGAACATGCCGCCCAGGCCGATGTGCAGGGCATGACCATTGTCATCGAGGGTGCTGCGGCAATTTCAAAACTCGGTCATGCGCTTTTGGTGCGGGGGGCAAAACGGCTTTGCCTGATGGGTGGGCTTGCCACGGTTTATCCGCCCTATCTGGATGCTGATGTGCGGGCTGCCCTCGTGAAGCCTGAAACCGACGCGATGGACGGTGCCATCATGTTGGCGCGGCGAACTCAAGGTTTACGGGAGCGCTGGCCATGAGCCTGGCCCGCCGGGTTTTTGCCTCACATCGATTTGCAGGGCGGGAAAGTGCGCCGCTTTATTTGCGTCTCAAAACATTGGTGCAGGACGCCATCACACAAGGCGATTTGAAACCGGGTGATTCCGTTCCGAGTGAACGCGACGTTGCAGAACTGTTGGCTATCAGTCGCGTCACCGTCCGCAAGGCTTTCACCGAACTGGTCGAGGACGGCATATTGGTGCAGCGGCGCGGCTCTGGAACCTATGTGCGTGAACGAACGGGGCGCATTGAACAACCGCTGTCGCGGCTCACCAGTTTCAGCGAAGACATGAAATTGCGGGGTCTCAAGACTGAGGCTGAATGGCTGGACCGGTCATCGGGCCTGCCCACGCCAGAGGAGGCCCTGAAACTTTCCATATCACCATCTGAACATGTCTGCCGCTTCCATCGCCTGCGCCGTGCAGATGGTGTGCCACTGGCAATTGAATTGGCCGTGGTGCCGCACCGCTTTCTTGATGATCCCATGACGGTGGGGCATTCACTTTATGCGGCCTTGGGGGCCAGGGATTTTCTTCCAGTGCGGGCCTTGCAGCGCTTGAACGCCACGGCCCTGAAGGGGCGGGAAGCAAAGTGGTTGGACCAGCCCGATGGCAGTCCTGCCCTGTTCATTGAACGTATTTCGTTTTTGCCGGATGGTCGCATCGTCGAATACACACGCTCGCACTATCGCGGTGACAGTTATGATTTTGTTGCTGAACTGACACTGGCATCGGAGGGCCGCCCATGAGTCTGATGGCGCAGGAAGCCCGCGAGGCACCGGAAGCGGTTCAACGCTTTTTGGATCGCAACAGGCTGACACTTGCGGAAATTGGAAAACGCCTGTCAACCCTGCCGCCAACGGTGGTGATGACATCGGCGCGGGGCAGTTCAGACAATGCGGCAAGCTATCTGAAATATCTGACAGAGATTTTGACGGGTACGCCGGTGGCCTCTGTCGGTGCTTCGGTCGTCAGCGTTTATGGAGCCAAACTGAAAGTGCAAAACAGTCTTGCCGTGACGATTTCCCAATCCGGCAAGAGTCCAGACATCGTGGCCCTGCAGCAAGCGGCACGGGCTGCCGGAGCTTTGACCATTGCCATCGTCAACGTGGAGGATTCGCCAGCCGCCCGTGCCGCCGATATTTGTCTGCCACTTTATGCCGGACCGGAGAAAAGTGTGGCGGCCACAAAATCCTTCATCGTATCGCTCGTCGCAGGTGCAGCACTGGTTGCGGCCTGGACACGAGATGAAGACTTGCAGCGTGCGATCCATGAGTTGCCACAG
>JANONM010000603.1:0-3504 GCA_031420855.1 Hyphomicrobiales bacterium | reverse complement strand
TCTGGAAAACCGCCAGGTCAAGAAAATGATCTCGTCCTATGTCGGAGAAAATGCCGAGTTCATGCGCCAGTATCTGGCCAAGGAACTCGAAGTCGAATTCAATCCGCAAGGCACGTTGGCTGAACGCATGCGGGCAGGGGGTGCGGGCATTCCCGGCTTTTACACCAAAACCGGCGTGGGAACCCTCATCGCCGAGGGCAAGGAGACCAAGGAGTTTGACGGCCAGACCTATGTGCTGGAGCGCGGGCTGGTGGCGGATATCGCCATTGTCAAAGCTTGGAAAGCCGATCCTTCAGGCAATCTGGTTTTCCGCAAAACCGCCCGCAATTTCAATCCGCCTGCGGCGACGTGTGGCAAGGTCTGCATCGCTGAGGTGGAGGAAATAGTGCCGCTGGGTGCGCTGGATCCCGACACCATCCACACCCCCGGCATTTATGTGCACCGTCTCATTCAGGGCCAACACGAAAAGCGCATTGAACAGCGCACAGTCAGAAAGAAGGTGGCCTGATGGCTTGGGACCGCAACCAAATGGCCGAATGGGCCGCCAAGGAATTGCAGGATGGCTGGTATGTCAATCTCGGCATCGGCATTCCAACGCTCGTATCGAACTATATCCCCAAAGGCGTGGAAGTGACCCTGCAATCGGAAAACGGCATGCTGGGCATGGGACCGTTTCCTTTTGAAGGTGAAGAAGATGCCGACCTGATCAACGCCGGCAAACAGACGGTAACCGAATTGCCGCAAACCGCCTTCTTCGATTCAGCTCAATCCTTCGCCATGATCCGTGGCGGAAAAATCAATATGGCCATTCTGGGTGCCATGGAAGTGGCGGAAAATGGCGACCTTGCCAATTGGATGATTCCCGGCAAGTTGATCAAGGGCATGGGCGGCGCCATGGATTTGGTGGCAGGCGTCAAACGCGTTGTCGTTGTCATGGACCACACCAACAAGGCGGGTGAAAGCAAAGTGCTGAAATCTTGCAGCTTGCCGCTGACAGGCAAGAGTGTGGTCAACCGCATCATCACCAATCTCGGCGTGCTGGATGTGGTGCCGGGTGGATTGAAAATTGTTGAATGCGCTGATGGTGTGACCGAAACAGAACTGCGCGCTGCAACGGAAGCAAAGATCGTCAATTGATCTTGTTATGACAGAAAGTTGTTGGTGCCCATGTCCTCACCCTTCACGCTCGCCGCCTGCGCTGAAATGCTGTGGCCCGACAAGCCTTTCGATTGGCGCCTCAAGCGCCTGACCGAAATGGGTTTCCAGTGTGGCATTTGGAACTGGACCAACCACGATCTCACCATGCTGGAGAAATCCGGCGCGGTGTTCTCCTCCATGACGGGCTATATCACAGGCCGTTTGGCCGATGATGCAGGTGCCGCTGAACTCATTGCAACGGCGACAAAATCCATCGCAGTCGGCAAGCGTCTGAACGTTGCGCGGTTGAATCTTCACGGCACAGGTCTGGGTGATCGCGGCCTGCCTGTTACGCCCTGTGAGGTTGTAACGGGAGCCATGTGGCTGAAAGCCCATGACACCTTGAACCGCATTGCTGATCTGGGCGAGGAGCACGGCGTCACCTTCATGATCGAAAATCTGAATTTGCCTGTTGATCATCCCGGTGTGCCTTTTGCGCGGATTGAAGACACGTTGGCACTCGTCTCAAAAATCAATCGTCCGCAACTCACCCTGAATCTCGATCTTTATCACGTGCAGATTGGTGAAGGTAATTTGATTGAATGGTGCCGCAAGTCGCTTCCCTACATCGGTGAAATCCAGGTTGCTGATGTTCCAGGCCGCATGGAACCCGGCACGGGTGAAATCAATTATGCCGGCGTCGCAAAAGCCTTGAAAGCCATGGGCTATCGTGGCCCGGTCTGCATGGAAGCCCATGCCTCGGGCGATGCCGAAAAAGCCCTTGAGGCCTTCCGCAGCGCATTTACAGTTTGAGGTTCAATCCGCAGGAGATCAAGTGTGGCCAACAGCAGTTTTGAAATTGATACGGGCCATATCAGAGCCGCCACGCCGGACGCCATGGGTGTTCGCTGCTATAAGGGCATTCCCTATGCGGCTCCACCCCTTCGCAATTTGCGATGGCGGCCTCCGCAGCATGCCATGCCGTGGAATGGCGTCAGGGCATGCGACAGTTTCGGTTTCAATGCACCCCAGCGCCTGCTGTTTGACGACATTGATCCGTTTGAAATTGGTGTGTCTGAAGACTGCCTGACCCTGAATGTCTGGACGCCTACAACGCCCGAAGCAAACGGCAAGCTGCCCGTCTTGTTTTATATTCACGGCGGTGGCTTTGCCGTCGGTGCCGGATCAGAGAAGCGCTATTGGGGAGCCCGACTGGCTTCGCAAAACATCGTCGTTGTCACCGTGAATTATCGGTTGAACGCGCTCGGCCATTTGGCCCATCCGGCCTTGACCGCCGAAAGTGAAACCGCATCATCCGGCAATTTTGCCAAGCTCGATCTTGTTGCGGCGCTGCACTGGGTGCAAAAAAACATAGCGGCATTTGGCGGCGATCCGGGAGCTGTCACGATTGCTGGTGAATCGGCGGGTTCGATGTATGTCAGCATGCTGATGGCTTCCCCTCTTGCGCGAGGATTGTTCCATCAGGCCATTGGCGAAAGTGGAGCGCAATTTGCATCACCCGAACGGCCCATGCAGTCCCTTGCAGAAGCCGAAGAGCAGGGCTTGGCTTTTGCCAAAAAACTCGGTGCCAAAACCGTCGAAAATCTGCGCGCCCTTTCTGTTGATGCAATTCTTGATGCCAATCCCGGCCTTGGATTTTGGCCCATCGTCGATGGTCATTTCCTTGCCGAGAAGCCCGCCGCAATATTCGCCAAAGGCAAGCAGGCCGATGTGCCGTTGCTGGCGGGCTGGAACAAGGATGAGGGCTTCAATTTCACGGTAATGAATTGGCCGCCCGCCAAAAAGGGTTACGAGCATCTGGTGAAAACCATGTTTGGTGCGCGTGCAAAAGAAGTGTTGCTGCACTATCCCGGCGGCACCTCAACTGCTCAATCCGCGCGCGAACTGGGGGCTGATCTGCTGATCAACCACAGCACATGGGCTTGGCTGGAAGCCCACCGCAAAACCGCAAAGTCTGACGTGTTCCGCTACCGTTTCGACCGGGCACCAAATACTCCCAAGGGCTGGTTTCCCGATGGCGCAGACGCCGGGGCATTTCACTCCTGCGAAATTTTGTACGTCATGAATAATCTCGATGCTTTCCCATGGTTGGTCGATGCCAATGATCAGCAGGTCGCAGATGTCGCATCAAGCTTTTGGGTGAATTTCGTGAAATCAGGCAATCCGAACGGCACAGGACTTCCCCCGTGGCCTTCTTACCGTGATGACAACAGGCCATCGCTGAACATCGATGTGACGTGCAACATCAGCCATAATGCTGAAAGAACCCGCCAGGAATTTTTGGCCAGCTTGTTGGTGTGAGAGTTGTTGTGTTGCAGGCAAAGGGACCTCATCCCCCCTTCGGGG
>JANONM010000602.1:0-3939 GCA_031420855.1 Hyphomicrobiales bacterium | reverse complement strand
CCGTCTCGGGCTTCGCCCGATCCACCTTCTCCAACTTCGTTGGAGAAGGGACGATGTATTGGGTTTTGTCCCTTCTCCACGCCTTCGTGGAGAAGGTGCCCCCCAAGATTTAAGTTGGGGGGCGGATGAGGTCCCTTTGGCAACCCGCTAAAGATGCAGTAAGTTGATCCACGGAAACGAGCAACCGACAAAATGAATGCGCGAGTTCAGACCAGCACCAATTGGAGCGCGAGCCTGCCCTTCTGGCTGATCGTGCCTTCGCTGCTGGCCTCTTTCCTCTACACATTCGGCTTCACGGCATGGACTGCATATCTTTCGCTCTCGGATTCAGCGCAATTGCCGACCTATGGCTTTGTTGGTCTTGAAAACTATATGAAGCTCTGGGCTGGCCGACGCTGGAACATTGCTTTTTCCAACCTGTTTTTCTTCAGCGGATTCTATGTGCTGGGTACCATGCTTGTGGGGCTTTTGCTGGCCATCCTGATTGATCAAAAAGTTCGCGCTGAAAGTTTCTGGCGGACGATTTTTCTTTATCCACTTGCGGTTTCTTTTGTTGTAACGGGCGCCATCTGGAGTTGGCTTTATAACCCCACTACAGGCATCGAGTATCTGGTGCGGAGCATGGGTTTCGAGAGTTTTTCATTCGCCCTGGCCACCAGCCGCAAATATGCAATCTGGGCCATTATCATCACCGGCATCTGGCAAGCGTCGGGTTTTGCCATGGCCCTGTTTCTTGCCGGGCTTCGTTCAGTCGACCAGGACATCGTGAAGGCTGCGCAAATTGATGGTGCGGGACCACTACGAACCTATGCCCGCGTCATTCTTCCCAGTATTGCGCCGATTTTCATTGCCGTTGCTGTGATCATGCTGCAATTCGCCATCAAGACTTTCGATCTCGTGGTGGCGCTGACGCGGGGTGGTCCCGGCATCTCCACTTCTTTCCCCGCAAACTATGTCTATGACCTGATGTTCCAGCGAGGACAAATTGGCGAAGGGGCTGCGGCTTCGATCATGATGGTGGCGGCCTTGGCCGTGGTACTGGTGCCCTACTCGTTCTATCTCGTCTGGCGCAATCACCAGGAGCGGCAGAATGGCTGACAGCTTGGTGCACGACAGGGAAGCCGCCAGTGCCGCACAGCGCTTTTTGTTTACACGCATTTTGATCTATGGCCTGTTGGTGCTCTTCGCCCTGATCTACCTGGTGCCGCTGGTCGTGGTTGTGATGAACACGTTCCGCGACAACATCGACGTGGCGCGCAATGGTCTCATCTCGTTCCCACGCTCTTTCACGCTTGAGGCCTGGCCGGTTGCCTGGGGCAGCTATTGTCTCAACGGGCGCTGCGAAGGCATGTCGGCCAATTTCTGGAACTCGGTCTACATGACCATTCCCGCCACCATCATTTCGACAATGCTGGGTGCATTGAACGGCTACATTCTTTCGAAGTGGAAGTTTTTTGGATCAGATGTGATTTTTACAATTCTCTTGTTTGGCGTGTTCATGCCGGGCCAGATTGCCCTGATGCCTTGGGCGTATATTCTGGGCACAACGGGCCTCAACCAAACCCTTTGGGGCCTGATCATGGTGCATGTGATCCAGGGCATCTCCTTCACCACGCTGTTCTGCCGTAATTTCTACGTCAACATTCCCGATGACCTGATCAAGGCTGCCCGTATTGATGGTGCAGGCTTCTGGCGCATCTTCTGGAAAATCATTCTGCCGCTGTCGCCGCCGATCCTGATCGTCACGGTGATCTGGCAATTCACCGGTATCTGGAATGAATTTCTCTACGGCGTGGTGTTGACCACCGGAAAAACCCAACCGGTGACGGCAGCAGTCGTGGCCTTTGCCGCGCAGGAGCAGAATGTGAAAGAATACAACGTCATCAGTGCCGGCGTGTTGATTGCGGCCCTGCCGCCGCTGCTGGTGTATTTCTTTGGTGGCAAGTATTTTGTACGCGGGCTGACGCAAGGGGCGATCAAGTAATGGCTGTGTTGAATATCAGCGGCCTGCACAAAAGTTTCGGTGCAGTCGAAGTATTGAAAGACATCAACCTGGATGTGAAATCCGGCGAGTTCATTGCCCTCGTCGGTCCCTCCGGCTGCGGCAAGTCAACCTTGCTGGCGATTATCGCAGGCCTTGAGAAGGCTTCCGGCGGAACCATTTCCATCGGCGACCGGGTGGTCAACAGTGTGGCACCCAAGGACCGCGACATCGCCATGGTGTTCCAATCCTACGCGCTTTATCCAACCATGACCGTGCGGCAAAACATGTTGTTTGGCATGGAGGCACGGGGGGTACCGCGCGACCAGCGCGAGGTGGCGTTGAAGCGGGTGGCATCACTGTTGCAAATTGAGCCCTATCTCAACCGCAAACCCGGCCAGCTTTCCGGAGGCCAACGCCAACGCGTCGCCATGGGCCGTGCGCTGGTGCGTGATCCAGCGCTGTTTCTGTTTGATGAGCCCCTGTCCAACCTTGATGCCAAATTGCGGGTTGAGATGCGCAGTGAAATCAAAAAACTGCATTTGCAGATTGGCAAGACCACGGTTTATGTCACGCATGACCAGGTGGAAGCCATGACGCTGTCTTCGCGCATTGCTGTGTTGAACAAGGGTGTGTTGCAGCAGTTTGATGAGCCACAAAAGATTTATGATCATCCTGCCAACATGTTTGTGGCGGGTTTCATGGGGTCACCGGCCATGAATTTTTTGCCGGGAATGCTGAAGGGCAAAAGTTCCGTTGTTGTGGCCGTCGACACTGAAGACCAAACCATTTTAACATTGGCAAAACCTGTTGCAGCCGGGGCGGGTCATCAGGTTATCGTTGGCATTCGACCTGAGCATTTCACGACGGCGATTGGCAAAGTGCCCAACACGCTGAAAGCCATTGTCTCGCTGGTGGAGCCGACCGGATCCGAAACCCATGTCGCGGCGCGTTTCGGCGGACGTGAAATCACCGCAAAATTCTTTCCCTACCAAGCGCCGAAATTGGGCGAAACTGTCCGCTTGGCCGTCGATGTGAATCGCCTGTGCCTGTTTGATGCTGAAACTGAGAAAGCCTTGTGATGCAACATTCATTTGCAACCTATCCCAGTCTCCATGGTGCCGTGTTTCTGGTTTCAGGCGGCGCAGACGGCATTGGTGCCGAAATTGTAAGGGCTGCCCACGAACAAGGTGCCAAGGTTGCGTTCATCGACATCCAGGAAGCCAAAGGGCAGGCGCTTGCCGCTTCCCTTCCCGGCAGTGTATTCTTGCCCTGTGATCTGACAAACACCAAGGCCGTGATTGAATGTGTTGCAAAGACACACGCGGCGCTTGGTCCGGTGCGCGTGCTGGTCAACAATGCTGCCAATGATGACCGCAAATTTCCTGCCGAGATCGATGAAGCCTATTGGGACTGGTCGATGGACGTAAATCTCAAGCACCAATTCTTTTTGGCCCAACAAGTCATGCCGCAAATGAAAGCCTTGGGTGGTGGCTCCATCGTCAATTTTTCATCCATCGCCTGGCGCTATGGTTCTGACAGCATGACGGCTTACGCCACAGCAAAAGCGGCGGTTATCGGATTGACCAAGGCACTTGCCCGCAATTTCGGACCCCACAATATTCGCGTCAATGCCATTGAACCGGGAGCCGTCATTACTGAAAAGCAAAGGCGTCTCTGGTATCCAACGCAAGACAAAATTGATGCGCTTGTCAACAACCAGAAAATCAAAAAGATGATCACCGCAGATGAAATCGCCAGGGCTGTTTTGTTTCTGGCCTCAGAAGACAGCCGCATGATCACGGGTCAAAGCCTCATTGTTGATGCGGGGATGTCATGAAACTTGATGTTGGCTTGAACCCCTACGGCCTGACCTATCATTTGGGACTGCAAGGCAAAGGCACTCCACGCGCCAATGCGAATGGCAAGGGCCTGGAAGGCTTTATCGCGATTGCGAC
>JANONM010000601.1:0-3441 GCA_031420855.1 Hyphomicrobiales bacterium | reverse complement strand
CGACGAGAAAACGCAACACCTTTGCCATAGTGCCAGCCAACACTAAGAGTTCTGAAGGACAATACTGCTTCAATCGTGCTGCTTACGGCCACAACAGAACGATAGCTAATTTCTGTATTTATCGCGTTAACCGACAAACTGTTCATTTGCTTTCCAGTTTAATTCCAGCCTTTTCAAAACCAGACTTAACATTCTCAATTGTCATGATTGTATGACTTGTAGCATCTTCAAAAAGCTTAATCGCACTACCCAAATTTTCTGCGAATGTCTTTGCAGTTGTGAACGACATGCTTAACCGCACCACAGGTTGGCCATCCAAGAGTAGAAACGCTCCCACATCGGACAAAGAACTCTGGAGTTCAAAGCCATTAAAATAGAGGTTTTGAATTGCTATCTCGCGAACAAAAGTATTCTGACCAGGGTTTTTAGGAACGTCGACCATGCCCAAGAGTTAGCTACTATGGCACTCAATTGCAATATCAAACCGAACAGCATTTTTGAGTTAGGGGCGCAACTCCCCCCTCACCCCGGATGTATCACACCCTTCTTCAGCACAATATTTCCATAGAGCCGTGGCTCGGTCGTGGCGATCAGGGCGTAGGCGCCCTTTACCTTGCTGTAAAAATCCGCTCCTACCAACACGTGGACTTTTTGTTTCGGCTCATGTCTGGCAACGATGCTTTCAAACTCCAAGAAGATCGGTTCCCGGCGGGATTTGTCGAGATAGGCGGCGGGACGCCAGCAGGCCTCTGGCACCATTTCATCAAGTGGCATGACCGACAGGATGGCGTCAAGAATTTCCGGCACGCCATGGCCATCCATGCGCACCAGCCGCTTCGCATCGGCGTCGGCGGGATAGTTGCCGTCAACCAACGCGATTTCATCACCATGGCCCATGGCCCGCAGGATTTTCAACAGCTCAGGTCCGAGCAGGGGATTTATGCCCTTCAGCATCAGGTGGTCTCCTTGAATAGAACGTCACGGTCAATCATGTAATTGGCAAACAACGGCAGGCTGGCCGCCCCCATGGCGCGGGCATCAACGCCAATCGAACCTGCCTCAATCGCAAAGCTCGAAATACCATCGAGGTTGATGCGTTTGAGGGCTTGTTTGACGGCCGCGACCAGTCGGTCACGCACATCGTCGGGCATGGCCCCATCAACAAATATCTGCGGACAGTCGAGTACACTGGCAATGCTGGCCGCCGCCAGCGCAATGCCCCGTGCGGCACCATTGATCCAGCGGGTAAGGCAAGGTTCTGTGGCCCCCCAATCGCGGGCTGATTGCCACATGATATCGGGTTTCAGGCCTTCGGACCGCAACTCGTTTTCGAGCAGATAAAGTGAAGCAGAGCGGATCAGTTGTTCACTGCCGCCCGATGCCCGGGGCACTGGAATGGAGCCAAAAGCTCCGGCATTGCCTGATGGTCCCTGTTGCAGGTAGCCATTGATGACCAGTCCGCCGCCGATGAAATAACCCACATAAATATAGGCGAAATCCCGGTGATGACGGCCCCGGCCAAAAAACAATTCAGCCGCACAGGCCGCCGTTGCGTCATTGCAGGTCAGAACCGGCCACTCACACAAAGCCGCCACTTCGGCTGGCAGATCGAAATCCTTCCACGCTTCCATGGCGTCATGGGGCGCGCCAATTTCTTCTTCCCATTTCCAGAGTTCAAAAGGCGAGGCAATGCCAAGGCCTGCAACCCGCCGCAAGAACAACGGGCCAAGCGCTGTTTTGAGTTCTTCCAGACCCTTGCGGGCAAAGCGCAGAAAATTCTTTGGTGTTGGAAAATGATAAGGCATGTGGACGGCTTTGCGTATTTTTCCCTCAAGGTCGATCAACATCAAATCACAGGATCGTCTTCCCACTTTCAGTCCAATGGAAAACGCCCCGTCCGGGTTCAGCGAATAGGGCTGCAAAGGCTGACCTATCTTGCCCTTGATGGATTCACCCTTGACCACCAGAGTGTCGGCTTCCAGCAAACGCACGATCACTGAAACCGTCTGCGCCGAAAGTCTCGTCAACCGGGCAATCTCGGCTTTCGGCAATTTGCCATGGGCCCGGATAAGCGAGAGAACCAGTCGTTCATTGTAGAGGCGGACACCACTTTGGGACGAGCCTCGCTGGGCCATGGACTGGGAGGGCAACACGCCTTGTTGCCCATCGCCCAACATTTTTGCAGTGGTGAAGCCCGAAACCATGCGACTGAACCTGTACTGGTAACATTGGCCTGTCAATAAATAAATCAATCCGATTTACTTATTGACTCTGGGGTAAATCCTGTTCCATGATTGGAACAGTACAGGATTTGTCTTATTCAGACGTTGGGGGTGGCAGGTCCTGTGCCCGAATCAAAGTGAATCAAGTAACGTTTGTTCCGCTGATGATCAGCGGGAATCCATGGGAGGACTACACGTGAAGAAATTTTTGACAATGGCGCTGGTTGGCGTTGGCATGATCGCTCTCGCATCCGCAGCCCAGGCTGCCGTCGGAGCCTGCCTCATCACCAAGAACAACACCAACCCCTTCTTCGTCAAGATGAAGGAAGGTGCTGAAAAGGGCGCCGCCGCCGCTGGCGTGACGCTTCAGTCCTTCGCCGGTGAAAAGGACGGCGATGCCGCTCCACAGATCACCGCGATTGAAAACTGCGTTGCCTCGGGCGTGAAGGGCATTCTCATCACCCCATCGAACGACGACGTGGGCCCCGCCCTCAAGGCCGCCCGCGCCAAGGGCATCCTCGTGATCTCGCTTGATACGCCACTGGGCGATCCAGAAGGCCAGGACATGACCTTCGCCACCGACAACTTCGAAGCCGGCGTGTTGATCGGCAAGTGGGCCAAGGCCCAGCTCGGCGACAAGGCAGCCTCGGCCAAGATCGCCATGCTCGACATCAACAAGGACAACATCTCGGTTGACGTGCTCCGCGACACGGGCTTCCTGACGGGCTTTGGCATTGAAGTGCCTGACCTCAAGGTCATGGGCTCTGAGAAGGACGCTCGCGTCATCGGTCACGAATCTTCGGGTGCAAACCCTGAAGGTGGCCAGAAGTCCATGGAAACCCTGCTCGCCAAGGACCCGGACATCAACGTGGTGTACACCATCAACGAACCAGCAGCTGAAGGCGCCTATGCCGCCCTCAAGGCGGCCGGCAAGGAAGGCCAGGCCATCATCGTTTCGGTTGACGGCGGCTGCCCGGGGGTTGCCTCGGTGAAGTCTGGCATCATTGGTGCCACATCGCAGCAGTATCCGCTGTTGATGGCCTCCAAGGGCATCGACGCGATCGCCGCCTTCGCCAAGGACGGCACCAAGCCAGCCGTGACGGAAGGCCTCTCCTTCTTCAACACTGGTGTCAATCTCATCACCGACAAGCCAGTCGAAGGTGTGCCTTCACTCGACACCACCAAGGGCACCGAGCTCTGCTGGGGCTAAGCGCGTCCT
>JANONM010000600.1:0-7450 GCA_031420855.1 Hyphomicrobiales bacterium | reverse complement strand
CAACAGCATCAGCAATGGCCTTGTAGTGGGCGTAAATGCCGTCCTGGGTTGGCTTGTTGTAATAGGGCACTACGATCAACGCTGCGTCTGCACCCGCCTTTTTGGCGTGTGTGGCATATTCAATGGCTTCGGCTGTGTTGTTTGAACCAGCGCCAGCAATCACCGGAACTTTTCCCTTTGCTTCTTCGACGCAAATGGAAACCAGTCGCTTGTGCTCGTCCGGTGTTACAGTCGGGCTTTCGCCCGTTGTGCCCACAGGCACCAGACCGTGGCTGCCTTCCTTGATTTGCCAGGCCACGAATTTTCGAAAGGCTGCTTCGTCAACAACGCCATTTTTCATGGGGGTAATCAAGGCAGGCATGGAACCCTGGATTTTCACGGTAAACCTCTTGCGTATTTGGCCTGCAAGCCACTTTAAGGAACTCTAAACCATAACGGGACTACGGTCTGTTTGAAAGCCGTTGTCCCGCTGGGTGGCGGCACCATAGTCTTTCGCGTGGGGATGGGCAAGCCAACTGCTTCGGTAAAATGGCCGATGAAATAGATTGTCCCAATCCCGTCGCAATTGAAATCTAGTTGTGCAGGCCTGTTCGCCGCGGTCTGTGTGTGATGAATTGAGGAGTTTGGACTGCAATGTCGCCGAGTGTTAACCGTCGTGCCCTTCTGAAGGGTCTGTTTGCCGCAAGCGCCCTTGCCATTTTGCCGTTCACCGCTACTTTGGCTCAAGCGGCTGTTTCAGCCAATGCCGTTGCTGCGGTAAAGGAAGCCTTGCAGGGCAATTTCACCGCTGCAGGCAGTCTTGCTGCGCAATCCGGCGACCAGGCCGCCATCAAACTGGTTGAACTGATTTATCTGCGCGACCATGGCAAGGATGTGGGTTTTCAGCGCATCCGGGATTTTCAGACAGCGGCACCCAAGTGGCCGCTGACCGAAACCATGGCAAAGCGGGCGGAACAGGCGTTGTTTCAAAATACCGAACAGCCCAATTTGGTCATCGGTTATTTCAAAGACCGTGTACCGTTGACCGCTGAGGGCCATGCTGCCTTGGCGCGGGCCTATTTTTCTGCGGGACAGGATGATGAAGGCAAAAAATCCTTGCGCCGCGCCTGGGCCAAAACGGATATGGAAGGCGATGTTGAAAAGCGCATTGCCAGTGAATTTTCATCGCGGCTTTCGACAGTTGACCATCGGCAACGGCTGTCGCGGCTGATCTGCGCCCAACAGGCCAATGCAGCTTTGCGCCATGCCAGCCGCTTGGGCGGCGATGGCCTGCGCATTGCCAAAATTGGTCAAGCCTTGTTGCGCGGCGTCGGGGGAGCCGAGAAAAACTACCTCGCCCTGCCCGCTTCGCTGCGCAATGATCCTTCCCTGCGTTATGCGCTGGCCCGGTTCTACCGCCGGCAAGAAAAATACGGCAAAGCCCGCGCCATCCTGCTTGATGCACCATCGACCTCTGCCGAGATGGTTGATGCCAATGCCTGGTGGGAAGAACGCCGCATCATCGCGCGCCGCTCCGTTGGACCCAATCACAAGGACACCTGGTCGGCTGCCTACAGGATTTCCAGCCGTCATGGCCTCAATGAAGGTGACGATGCAGTTGATGCCGAGTTCCTTTCGGGATGGATTGCGCTGCGCTATTTGAATGATGGCGATACGGCGTTGAAGCATTTCAGCCGGGTGGTGAAGCTGGCCAGCACCCGCACGGAAAAAGCCCGTGGCGGTTATTGGATGGGCCGGGCCCATGCCGCTCTTGGCGACAAATCGTCAGCCACCAAAGCCTATAAATCAGCGGCGCAACATTCAACCATCTACTACGGCCAATTGGCAAGAGAGCAGATTGGCCTTGGCAAAGTGCCTGAAGAAATCAACAATGGCGCATTTTCTGCCGGTGCGAAGTCGCGCGTCGAGTCGGACGAAGTCATCCGCGCCTTGCGGATCATGCAGCAGGCCTCCGGCAAGGCCAACCTGCACATGTTCCTGTGGTCGATCGCCAGCCGTTTCGATTCTGTTGAAGAAATGAATGCGGCGGCAGACATTGTTCACGGTCTTGGCGGAACAACCTTGGCCTTGAAACTTGCGAAAGCTGCGGGCCAATTCAAGATCGACATTGATTCATGGTCCTATCCCTTGCGCGGCCTTCCCGATTGGCAACAGGTTGGCAAACCCGTTGAAAAAGCCATGGTGTTTGCCTTGTCGCGGCAGGAAAGCGAATTCAACCCGGATGCAGGCAGCAAGGTGGGTGCGCAAGGCCTGATGCAATTGATGCCAGGCACCGCAAAGATGGTGGCACGGCAATACCGCCTGCCCTATGCGGTTTCCAAATTGAAGGGTGATCCGGCCTATAATGTGAAACTGGGTGCGGCACATCTTGCTGATCTGGTGGAGGATTTCAACGGCTCCTATGTGCTGACACTGGTGGCTTACAATGCGGGACCGAGAAGGGCCCGTGAATGGACCGAGGAATATGGCGACCTGCGTTCTGCGGACATTGATGCTGTGGATTGGGTGGAATCAATTCCATTCTCGGAAACCCGTCAGTATGTGCAAAAAGTTCTGCAAAACCTCCACGTCTACCGCTCTCGACTGGCACCTGGAACGGTGCGCCCCATGTCAGCTGATTTGAAACGCGGCAAACCGGGTGCCGTGACGGTTGCCAACAATGATCAAGCCGCCAGTTCATCCTGCGGTGGCATCGCAAGCCTGATTGTCGGCTGTGAATAAGGTTTCACAACGCGACCTGTTTGTGACGGCTGCAGATGGTACTCAAATATTTGTCACAGACCGGGGCGATATTGAAAGCCGTGTCACGCCGCTGTTGTGCCTGCCGGGATTGACCCGCCACTCCGGGGATTTTGAGCCGGTGTTTGATGTGCATGCAACGTCGCGCCGGGTCATCGGCATCGATTTTCGCGGCCGCGGAAAATCAGCCCATGCCATTGATCCATCGAGCTACCGGCCTCAAGTTGAACTTGCCGACGTTTTGTCGGTGCTTGATCATCTGAAAATTTCCAGATGCGCGGTGCTTGGGACGTCGCGCGGCGGCATTGTTGGCATGCTGATGGCCAATGTAGCACCGACCAGAATAGCCGGATTGATGTTGAATGATATCGGGGCTGAACTGGAGCCTGAAGGTTTGCTGCGCATTCTGGAGCATGTGGGAAAACCATCGCGCTTCCGCGACTGGGACGATGCGGCGCACAAATTTTCCAAATCGGCAATTGGTTTTGATGATGTGACGCATACAATGTGGCGCAGTGTGGTGCGACGGATATTCCAATATTCAAATGGTTCATTTGTGCATCGCCATGATTTGCGATTGGTGGATTCGCTGCCAACGAAAGCAGAAATCAAGTCAGGCAAAGTGGCTAATCTCTGGAGTCTGTTGCCTGCTTTGACTGAATTGCCATGCAGCCAGTTGCGCGGTTCCGGTTCTGACTTGTTGTCGCTGCGAACCGTTGGAAAAATGCGGGCGGCGTTGCCTGGCTTGGATTACACCGAGGTTTCCGGGCGGGGACATGTGCCGTTCCTTGACGAGGTGGAAAGTGTCGCCGCCATGGCGCGCTGGCTTGCCGCTGTTGATGCAAAAGAAAAGGGCCAGGCGGTTACCAACAGCCATATGAATTTGACCGTATCAATCGATGTTGAAGAGTCGCTTGTAGCCCCCACCTCCGCCCCTACGGGCACCTCCTCCCCAATGAAGAATCGGGTTGGTGGGTGAAGTCAGACACCGCCCTCCACCCCGATTCTTCAGCGGGGAGGTGGTGGCGCGACGCGCCGGAGGTGGGGGACGCAGCTGTCAAACCTTGCGGGTGCGCGAGCCTGCAACCTGTTCGCCGCTCTTGCTCAATCCGCCTGAGCCATAGAGCTTGGCGAACTCGGCATCCTTGCCTTCGGCCAGCAGCCGCGCCTGCCTGATCCATTCCTCGCGCTTGATGCGATCACCAAAACGCAGGTGGTCATCGACCCAATTGACTTCGGTTGCCGTCCAGGCGGCAATCTGGTCGAAGTGGAAGAAACCAAGGCCATGCAGGATTGTTTCGTTCTTGGGGCCCACACCGCTGATGCGTTGCAGATTGTCGGCCTTGCCACCGCGTGCCGCTGTCAGGCCTTTGGGCTTTGCCATTTTGCCCGATGCGGCGGCTTCATCGTCATCGGCAACAACTGTCTCGGCAGACTTCAAGGTGACTGCTGGTGCAACGACTTTGACTTGCGAAGCGACCAAGGGTTCCAAGGAACCGGAAGCCCGGTGCAAACCGCCATCGCCATAAAGACGGGTGAATTCGGCTTCCTTGCCATCCCGCAGCAGACGCGCCTGAGTGATCCATTCTTCGCGGCCGATGCGACCGGTGAAACGCAAGTGATCATCCACCCAGGCGACCTGGCCGGGATTCCAATCGGCGATTTGATCGAAGTGATAGAAGCCCAGCGAATGCAGGATTTTTTTCGTTCTTCGGACCAACACCAGCGATTCTGAGAAGGTCGTCGGCCTTGCCGCCACGGGCTGCCGCGATGCCGCGTGGACGTTCCATCCGAACGCCGGTTGCTGGCAGCGGAGTTGCAGCAACAATTGGTTTGGGTGGAACAACTGGCGGTGGTGCCACGACGGCTGCTACGGGCCGCAATGCGGGAGCTGCCGCTGCGATCGTCGCTGCCGCTACAGCCGGAACTGCAATGGCCGCTTTCGGCATTACAGCCGGAGCTGGTACTTCCACAGCTGCCTCTGCGCCAAACAATTTGCGCAACAGGCAACCGATGCAGCAACCGGCAAAAAATGTTGCCAGCATCCAGACGGCAAGTTCAATGAGATAATGAAGCATGTTCGTTCCCCCGCTTCCTAGTTCTTTGCCGAGCGTGAAGTGCCACAGGTCGTCCAGCCCACCCAGGCGCCAATCAACAGCGCCAGAATGAACCAGAGCCAATTGTGTTGGAACAGGATGAAGGTGCCACCCCAGTTGAAAAATTCATTCATCGCAATTCCCCTATTTCATCAATACCATGTCAACACGGCGGTTTAGCATACGCGCATCATCGGTCCTGGCAGGATCAATGGGCGAGACTTCACTATAGCCTTTTACGGCAAGACGCGCGCCGTCAATGCCGACAGCAATGAGGGCATCCAGCACCCTTTGGGCCCGGCGTTCGCTAAGCTCCTGGTTATAGGCAATGCTTCCCTTGTAATCGGCGTGGCCAGCAATTTCGACCCGCAACGCCTTGCAACGTGGATCGATCAACAGTGCCGCATATTGCCTGACTGATTGATCATAGGGCGAACCAAATTTATCCAGATCAAAGGCAAAGCGGATCGGGAATATTTCGTGAATGCGGGCAAATGTTGCGGTACAATCAATCACCCGCGCTTCCGGCAATTTGCCGACGACGATTTGCCTCACGACTGGCGACAATTCAGCTGCGACTACAGGTGCTGGTTCTGGTTCGACGGCAGGGGCTGGCTCCGGTTGCGCTTCAACAACAGGTGCTGGTTCTGGTTCGACTACAGGGGCTGGCTCTGGCTCTACAACTGGTTCGGGCGTTGGTGGTGGTGCTGGAGGTGCAGGTGGTTGTGGCACAACGACAGCAGCGCGGGCCACGGCAAATGACTTCTGCCCTTCTGCACCTGACGAGGTGTAGTACACGTCATAGGTTCCGGGTGGCAATTTGGCCGATGGGGCAAAGCTGAAATTGCCTTTGCCGTCAGATGTCAAGGCTGAACCACGGTTTAGCTTGTAGATGCGACCTTCCAAACGGGCGATCAGATCAATGGCAATGCCTTCTGACCAGGTTCCGGTCAGGGCATAGGGCCAGGTTGCGCCCGCTGGTGCACCTTTGACTGTGAGATCAATGGTGGGCGGCGCTGGAGGCGGCGGAGGTGGTGGCGGTTCGGCTACAACGATAGCCGCAGCTGCCACGGCAACAGCCGTGCTGCCATCTTCGTTGGTGACCGTATAGGTCACGTCATAGGAACCCGGTGCCAGTTTGGCGGCTGGCGCGAAGGTGAAATTGCCGTTGCCATCTGATGCCAAGGCACTGCCGCGACCCAAGACATAGGTGCGTTCGCCGACTTGCGCCATCAGCTGTTTCGAGGTGGTTTCCGACCAGGTTCCGGCGAGACCATTGGCTGTTATCATGGGGGGTGCTGGCGGTGGAGGTGGTGGTTCTGCCACAACGATTGCGGCGGCGGCAACTGTGGTCGTCGTCGTGTCGTCGGCATTGGTGACGGTATAGGTCACGTCGTAGGAGCCGGGAGGCAATTTTGCCGCTGGTGTAAAAGTGAAATTGCCATTGCCGTCAGACGCCAGCGCACTGCCGCGACCGAGAACATAGGTGCGACCACCGACTTCGGCCTTCAATTGCTTCGAGGTGGCTTCCGACCATGTACCGGTCAGTCCGCTGGCGGTTACCATCGGGACTGGCGGCGGCGGGGCCTCGATCACCAGTTCAGCGG
This sequence comes from Hyphomicrobiales bacterium, assembly GCA_031420855.1. Classification (GTDB taxonomy): domain Bacteria; phylum Pseudomonadota; class Alphaproteobacteria; order Rhizobiales; family Aestuariivirgaceae; genus Aestuariivirga. The sequence goes on along the minus strand of JANONM010000600.1, from coordinate 1,008 downwards.
TTGACGCATCTTCCTGCACACGACCGCGCTTGTCGCTGCTGCGGGCGATGACATTATAGGTGCCGGGAACCAAGGACTTGGCGAGTTTCAGGGTCCAGTTGCCGGAACCGTCGGTGGAAAGCCCCATGGCCGCATTGGCGAGGCCTGCCATGACGCCCGCTTCGGGAATCAAGACGGCCAGGCCTTTGGCTTCCTTGTGGTCCCAGGTTCCGGAGATTGTTGCAGGTGATTCCAGACCGCTGTAGCTGACAACCGTCGGGCTGGCGGGCGGCACGGCGTCGATTTCAATTTCAGCCACCGTCAGATCGCGGGCCGTGCGGCCCTTGTCGTCGGTGATATCGACGGTCACGTCATGGAAACCTTCGCGCAATGAAGACGCTGGAAGCAATGACCAGATGCCGCTTTTGCTTTGCAGATTGGCATCCTTGCCCAGCACATAGCTGCGGCCGGCAACGGTTACGGTCAAGCCTTTGGCAACGCCCTTCGGCCAGGTTCCCTTGATGATGGGAGCGCCGCTGAGAGAAACCTGGGAGAATACGGTTGCCGGTTCCAATGGTGCCAACACCACTGGTTCGACCTTGGGAGGCTCAGCGATAACTACAGCTGCGGTGATGACGGTCCGCGTGATATTGCCAGCCGGATCATTGGTGGTGAAATCTATGTCATAGCTGCCGGGGGCCAGTTCGGCTTTCGGTTCGAAGCTGAAGTTGCCGCTGCCATCAGACTTCAGTTCCGGGGCCTTGTTCACTTCGTAGGAGCGTCCGGCAAAAGTTGCCGTGAGGTTGGCACCGGGTTCCTCGGCCCAGGTGCCATTCAGAACGAAGGGCCAGGTGGCACCGGTTGGCACGGTGATTTTGGGAGCGGCAGGTGGTGTCAAGTCAACGATGGCGCGGGTTGGCGCCAAAGCCATGGTATGTTCATCAAGTTCGTTGGTGATGGTGGGCATCACCGCCACTTCGCCTTCGGGCAAGGGGGCCGAAAGGGCAAGTTTCCAGTTGCCTGCACCAT
>JANONM010000599.1:0-1885 GCA_031420855.1 Hyphomicrobiales bacterium | reverse complement strand
CGCCACCAGAAACCCGAATGCCGCATAGGGTGATGCCGCCGTCGCACCGGGCTGGGCCACCAGCATGGCCCCCACAATGCCGACCGCAATCAACACCAAGCGCAATCGTCCCATGGTTTCGCCAAAGATCAGCGCCGCACCCACCAGCAGGAACAAGGGAGCCGTTTGCGCAATCGCCGTCACGTCGGCCAGTGGCAAATGCAGAATGCCAAGCGTAAACCCTATGTTGGCACCGACTTCTGCAAGTCCCCGTGCCAGAGCCCAGGGATTCAGCAAAAGCGGCAACCCCCAACTCTGATCCAGCAGCACAATCAAAATCAAACACATCACACAAGCGGCAGCAGCCCGCAGCATCACCACCTCAAACACCGGCACATGGGCAAACACAAATTTCGACGCCGTATCACTGGCGATGAACACACCAAGCGAAACAACAAGAGCGAGAATACCGCGAAGGTGGGAAACAGGAGGCATGGGAGGCCGCGTTGCTAGCGGAGTCGCCCGCATGGCACAATGGCACATATCAAACACGTCACAGCGATGTTAAACGCTGTACAAGCTGCCACTCTCCTCGGACTGTGTTGGAACTGCAAGCCCTCGACATCTACCGCACCACCTTCAAACCCTCGTTGCGACAACAAAAACCCCACGCCATGGCCGTAGTCAACATCATCGCCGCCGACACCGACGCAGAATCCCAACACCTCTTCACCTCTCTGCAAATGCGCTTCGCTGATATGGCACGGGGGTCTCGCGGCTACATGCAGCCCCCATCGACGATACCGAGGCATACTGGTCCGGCCCCGAGAAAGCCCAAGCCCAACGCATGCTGGCATGCTCATTTGTCGGCTCGCCAGAAATACTGCGGAGAGAACTAACGGCCTTCATCGACAGAACCGGAGCAGACGAACTGATGGTGGCCACAGCGGTGTATGATCACGGGACTTGGCAACGGGAGAAGTCACAGGGGGAGTTGGCCGGGGCTTGGTGGCGCAACACTGGCGACAAGCTGTTAAAATTGCTTTATCAGCGAGCTGAAAATTTACACGGAGTCACCCGAATGCCGGAATCAACCCGCGAGTCAAAACCCGCCTTGCCAGACCGCCTGAGCATCGACTCCAAAAGCCCGCATTTCAACCAGGCAGTCCTCACATTCCAAATCGGCATCAACTTCAATGGTGTGAAAAAAACCAACGTTGAAGAGTATTGCATTTCGGAAGGCTGGGTGCGCATACCAGCAGGTGGAAAAAGCAAGGACCGCCACGGCAATCCCATGACGGTGAAGCTAACTGGCAAGGTGGAGCCTTTTTACGTGGAAGAAGGCGTTTGAGGATTTCGCTCTTGCAACACCTGGGCAGTGGGCGTTTGGATTGACGGGTCTAGGGATTGACTGACGGGGCGCCATGGCGTGAAAAAATAGTCCGTGACGTAACGATCTGCTTCTTTTGCATTTTTGGCCCTGGACGGTGCACCATGGCGCGACCTGCCACCCACCATTGATTTTGTTGAGACTATTCAGCTCCTGTCAACCCAAACTCTGCAATGCCATCAATGACGCAAAGTTGCAGGAAAGTATAATGATGATAATGCAGCATTTGGCCGGTATTTGTGAAACCGCTGAAATGAAGCTGGGGAGGTTTGGTCAAGATGTTGAATTTATTGTTAAAGGATTCCGCTGCCAGATCACATGAATTTGCCATGTTCAGGTTTGCTCCGACGGTACCGAAGTAACTCGGGGTACTTATAGGATATTGTTCCTTGACTATGTTTAAAATTACATAAAACCCGATAATTGGGCAAATGCAAGACAGCCACATTTCGTCGGCCTGATTCTTGAGGATTGATCATTCAGAGGAAATAATGCAATAAATACAGTCAGATAATG
>JANONM010000598.1:0-2461 GCA_031420855.1 Hyphomicrobiales bacterium | reverse complement strand
CTCCCCCCGCCGAACCTGACATGAAACTGAACTGGAACATGCTGGGCGAGACGTGGAATGTGGTTCGCGCCGCAGCCACCCGCCAGCCGGTTTTCCAGGCTATCATCGGTGTGTCATGGTTCTGGGTTCTGGGCGTGGTGTTCGTCACGCAAATTCCCAAATTCAACAAGGAAACCCTGCTTGGCACTGACACCCTGGCCTCATCGGTCTTCGCACTTTTTTCCGTTGGCATCGCACTGGGTTCGATTTTCTGCAACCGCCTGCTCAAGGGCAAAGTGACCTTGCAATATTTGCCCTTCGCAGCCCTGTTGATGAGCCTGTTCATGATTGATCTTTATTTTGCAGCGGGCAAGGCCAGCACCTATGCAACGGTTGGCCAATCCACAACCCTGCTGGCGATGTTGGGTTCATTGCATGGTTTCCGGCTGTTATTTGATCTTACAGCCGTGGCATTTTTTGCAGGCCTTTATGTCGTCCCGCTTTTCGCCACCATGCAGGCCAGAACACCCTATTATTTGAGAGCCCGCACCATTGGGGCCAACAACATCATGAATGCGGTTTTCATGCTGGCGGCAACGGCTGTGTCGCTGGGCCTGCTGGCCTTTGGTTTTACAGCCAAAGGTTTGTTCCTCTGCCTTGGCCTTGCCAATCTCTTGGCCACCATTTACATCATGCGACTGCTCACCCATGCCACTGTGGCAGGTTTCGTGCGCAGCATTTTCCGCCTGCTCTATCGTGTTGAAGTGCGGGGCTTGGAGAACCTGCAGGCCGCTGGCCCCAAAGCACTGGTCATCGCCAATCACACCTCGTTTCTGGATGGACCCCTGCTTTCCGCCTTTCTGCCGGAAAAGGCCGGCTTTGCCATCAACAGCCAAATGGCCCAGCGCTGGTGGGTAAAACCGGCCTATGCATTGGTTGATTTGTGTCCCATTGATCCCACCAATCCCATGGCCCTGCGCAGCCTGGTCGAACATTTGAAGAAGGGAAAGCGCGTCGTGATTTTTCCGGAGGGTCGCATTACCGTCACAGGCGGCCTGATGAAAATTTATGAAGGCCCCGGTGCCGTGGCCGACATGGCCAACGCCAAGATCCTGCCGGTGCGCATTGATGGCGCACAACGCACTCCCTTCAGCCGCGTCAAGGGACTTTTTCCCACGCAGCTTTTTCCCAAAATCACCATCACCTATCTGCCACCCGTGCGGCCCGAAAAAGAACAGACACTTAAAGGCGCCGCTTTGCGCGAACACCAGGCCGAAAAACTTTACGACATCATGACCGACATGGTGTTTCGTTCCAGCAAGATCGACCAGACCCTGTGGCAGGCCATGCTGGAAGCCCGCGCACTTCACGGCGGCAAGACCATCATCTACGAAGACATCACCCGCCAGCCCATGAACTACAACAGGCTGCTGCTGGGGGCGATGATCCTTGGCAAGAAATTGGCCGAACTTACGCCCGCCCAAAAATATGTCGGCGTCCTGCTACCCAATGCCAATGCCGCACCCGTCACCATATTTGGTCTGCTTGCCCACGGCCGCATTCCCGCCATGCTGAATTTTTCAACCGGTGCCATCAACATGTCGGCTGCTTGCACCGCTGCGCAAGTGCGCACCATCATCACATCGCGCAAGTTCATTGAAATGGCGGAGATGCAGAATGATGTGGCCTTGCTTGAACGCCATTGCAAAATCGTCTATCTCGAAGATGTGCGCGCCAGCATTTCGGGTCTGGATAAAATCTCGGGGCTGCTGTCTCGCGCTTTCATTTCTGGAAGTTTGAAAAGCCGCGGTGCCGCAACTGATCCCCATACACCTGCCGTGGTGCTGTTCACCTCAGGATCAGAAGGCGTTCCTAAGGGCGTGGTTTTATCTCACCGCAACATCATCGCCAATTGCCAGCAGATCAATGCCCGCATTGCCTTTACGCCGCGCGACGTGTTCTTCACGGCGCTTCCCGTATTCCATGCCTTTGGCTTTACGGGCGGTGTAGTGTTGACGGCCCTCCTTGGCGTGCGGTCGTTCCTTTATCCCAGCCCGCTGCACTACAAGATCGTGCCGGAAATGGTTTACGACACGGGTGCCACCGTGCTGCTGGCCACCGATACATTCCTCACCGGTTATGCCCGCAATGCCCACCCCTATGATTTTTACAACATGAAGCTGGTGGTCGGCGGGGCCGAACGCGTCAAGCCGGAAACCCGCGCCTTGTGGTCGGAGAAATTTGGCATCCGCATTACTGAAGGTTATGGTGCCACGGAATGCTCGCCTGTGATTGCCGCCAACACACCGATGCATAGCCGCTACGGCACCGTGGGCCGCATCTTTGACGGCATGGAATATCGCCTGGAACCTGTTGAAGGCATCACCGAAGGCGGTCGTCTGGTCATCAAGGGGCCCAACATCATGCTGGGTTATTTGCGCGCCGATAATCCCGGCGTGCTCGAACCACCGCCCAATGGCTG
>JANONM010000597.1:0-3175 GCA_031420855.1 Hyphomicrobiales bacterium | reverse complement strand
ATGCTGAATTGCTGGCGATTTACCAGGACCTGTGGCCGAAGATGAATACATGGAATGCTAGCTTGCAAGATTTTGCCCGGAGGCAGGGCAGATGAAGGACTGGAACTCACTACTGCGGGACGTCATTGCAGGCGACTGGCGTGATCCAACTTCGGGCAAGGCCATCTCTGTGCCGTTTGAAACCATCCGGATTGAAGACACGCTTGAAGGAGGTGCCGCCGATCTGGTGGCTCCCCTCAAGCTGGGGCGAAAACTGGCGGTGGTGTCGGACACCAATACTGTGGAAGCCATGGGGCGGCGGGTGGCCAAGGAACTCAAGGGTTGGGCTTCAGTTGAAGAAATCGTATTCCCCGGCAACACCCATTGTGATGAACCCACCATCGCCCTGATGCAGGAGAAGACCCGGTATTGTGAGGCTTGCGTGGTTGTGGGTTCCGGTTCGCTTTCCGACACGGTGAAATTCGCCAGCTTCAAGGATGGTCGTCCCTATGCCAGCTTTGCCACAGCAGCCTCAATGAATGGCTACGGCGCGGGCACGGCTTCGGTGACATTGGCCAATGGCTATAAAACCAGTGTGGCATCGCAAGCGCCGCGCGGTGTGTTCATCGATCTTGCGGTGAGTGCGGCAGCACCCACATGGTTGTCGGCTGCGGGCTTGGGTGACAGTCTTTGCCGGCCGATTGCGCAGGTTGAATGGTGGGCGGCGCACCGGCTGTTTGACACGACTTACAGCACCACGCCGTTTGAGCTTTTCAAGGTGGAAAAAGATGAAGAGAAGATGTGCCAGATGGCTCCTGATATTGCCAAACATTCGATTGAGGCGAACGGCTATCTCTACCGGGTGATGATGCTGGCGAGTTTCGGCAACAACCTGATTGGCACGTCCCATTCCGGCTCCATGGGCGAACACCAGGTCTCCCATTGGATCGACATGTTTGCAGGCAAAGCCCATCCCGGCACGACACATGGCCAACAAGTGGGCGTGGCATCGATTGCCTTGGCGCGGCTGCATCGGCAATTGTTTGCCCTCGACAAGCCGCCGCAGATCAGGCCGACCAAAATTTCCGAAAATGATTTTGCCAGACGCTATGGTGCTGACCTGGGTGCCATGATGTTTGCCGAGGCCATAAAGAAATCCCATGATAAAGCAACTGCGGCTGCGCTCAATCGCAGACTGGATGAAATCTGGCCGGAACTGCGGCAGGAGTGTTCAGCCATGATGATGGCACCGGAGGAAATTGCACGACTGATTTCAGCGGCGGGCGGGCCGGTATCGGCGACCGAACTGGGTTTGCCGCGCAACATCTGGCGCGATGCCATGAAACATGCAAGGGATGTGCGCAATCGCTGGTCTTTTCTTGATCTTGCAGATGATGCAGGATTGCTCGATGATTTTCTGAATGATGATCCGCAATAGGGGACGGGACGACTGACATGGCATCGGTAGAATTCAAGAACATCACCAAGGTCTATGGCGATGTGAAGGTTATTCATGGCGTTGATCTGACAATCGAGGATGGTTCGTTCGTGGTATTCCTCGGACCTTCGGGTTGCGGCAAATCCACGTTGCTGCGGATGATTGCCGGACTGGAAAAAGTCACGGGCGGTGATGTTGAGATTGCTGGCCACCGGGTGAATGACAAGCACCCAAAAGACCGCAACATCGCCATGGTGTTCCAGAACTATGCGCTCTATGCCCATATGAATGTTCGGGATAACATGTGTTTCTCAATGACACTGGCCAAACGACCACAAAGCGAAATCGACGAGAAAGTAGGCTGGGCGGCGCGCATTCTGAATCTCGAACCCTATCTCAAGCGCTTCCCCCGCGAACTCTCGGGTGGCCAGCGCCAGCGCGTGGCCATGGGACGGGCCATTGTGCGTGATCCGGCGGTGTTTCTGTTTGACGAGCCCCTGTCCAATCTTGACGCAAAGTTGCGTGTGCAGATGCGCACGGAAATCAAGGAGCTGCATGAACGGTTGAAAACCACAACGGTTTATGTGACCCATGACCAGATCGAAGCCATGACCATGGCGGACCAGATTGTGATCCTGAAAGACGGCGTGATCGAGCAGCAAGGCACGCCGATGGACGTTTATGACTTTCCCAACAATCTTTTTGTTGCCTCGTTTATTGGCTCGCCCTCAATGAATTTGTTGAAGGGCACCGTTGAAGAAAAATCTGTTGTCACGGCTTCGGGTGTGAAGTTGCCGCTGCCTGCCAGACATGGCGCAAAGAATGGGCAAGCTGTGGTCTATGGTATTCGTCCCGAGCATCTTGAGGCTGGCCAGGGTTTTGCCACCAAGGTATCTGTAACTGAACCGACTGGCCCCGAAATCCATGTCTATGCTGATGCCGGTGAAGATGAAATCTGTGCGGTGCTGCGCGAGCGCCTGGATGTGAAGCGCGGCATGACGCTTGAACTGGCGCCGCGCTTGGACAAGGTGCATTTGTTTGATGCGGCCAGTGGTGTCGTCATCCGATGACGACGGTTGTGATTTTGGGAGCGGGCGTCATGGGCTCCGCCATGGTCCTGCCGTTTTCTGACAAGGGCATGAAGGTGAGGCTGGTGGGCACACATCTTGATGATGCCGCGATAACCAGCATCATGGGTAATGGCCGCCATCCCAAACTGAATATCACCATGCCCTCAGGTGTTGAGGCCTTTCCTCACGGCCAGCTGGCGTCGGCGATTGGTGATGATTCGGATTTCATTTTACTGGGTGTGGCTTCAGCTGGTGTCGGCTGGGCGATTGAACAGTTGGCTGGCGTGTTGAAAAAGCCGCTTCCGATTGTGATGATCACCAAGGGCATGAAGCCGGAAGCTGAAACTTTGCGGGCCTTGCCGGATGTGGTGGCCGAAGAACTGAAAGTCCGGCTTGGATTGGATGTGCCAGTTGCGGCCATTGGCGGGCCTTGCATTGCGGGGGAATTGGCGGCGCGGCGACCCACGGGAACGGTTATTGTGTCGCGTGATCTGGCCTTGGCGCAGGATTTTTCCAAAATTTTTGCGGGCGATTATTATCATCCCCGGGCCAGCGATGACATGATGGGAGTGGAAGTTTGTGCTGCCTTCAAGAATTTTTTTGCCATCACTGTGGGCTGGGCCCATGGGAGGCAGGAGGTTTTGGCGGAGACGGAGAACAAGGCGCGCAACAACAATGCAGCAGCGAT
>JANONM010000596.1:0-2205 GCA_031420855.1 Hyphomicrobiales bacterium | reverse complement strand
ATATCAGGCCGCCGCTGGCGCAAGGTCTCGCAAAAGGCAATCGAGTCCTCGCGCATGTGCCTGCGCTTCATGCGTTTCAGGATCATGTTGTCCCCCGATTGCAGGGAGAGATGCAAATGCGGCATGATTTTTTCTTCACTGGCAATGAGATCGATCAGCGCTTCATCGGCTTCGATCGAATCGATGGATGAAAGCCGCAACCGTTTCAGCTCCGGAACGGATTTCAAAATCGCCGCCAGCAATGTGGAAAGCCGGGGCGCACCCGCTAGATCAGGCCCCCAGGACGTGAGATCAACGCCCGACAACACCACTTCTTGATGGCCCCCAGCCACCACCCGCCTGACCTGTTCCACCGCATCATCAAGCGGCACCGAACGCGAATTGCCCCGGCCAAAGGGAATGATGCAAAATGTGCAGCGGTGATCACAACCCGTCTGCACCTGCACAAAGGCCCGGGTGCGGGCCGACAACTGGTCAATCATCGGGGGGCGCGTTTCGGTGACAGTCATGATGTCCGAAACATCAACACGGGGACGATTGCTGCCCTTCAACCACGATGAGGCCAGCAATTTTTCTTCATTGCCGAGCACGCGGGAAATTTCAGGCATTGCCGCAAAAACGTCTGGTTCGGTTTGCGCCGCACAGCCCGTCACAATGATTTGCGCTTCAGGATTTTCCCTGGCCGCTTTTCGAATGGCCTGCCTTGCCTGGCGTGTGGCTTCTGACGTAACCGCACAGGTGTTGAAAACAATGGCATTGGCAAGACCAGCTTTTTCCGCATGGCCCCGCATGATTTCAGACTCATAGGTATTGAGGCGGCAGCCAAATGTTTCAACGCGCAAGCCTGTCATGTCAGCAAACCATCAGGCAGCACGCCGTCATATTCATAGGCCACAGGCCCGGTCATCAGCACATGGCCATTCGCTTCATTGACCGCCATGAACAAGTCACCACCAGGTAATGTGACGCGACACTTCGCATCAATGATCCTGATCCGGAATCCCGCCGCCATGACCGCACAGGCCGCTGTGCCACAGGCCTTTGTCAATCCCGCACCCCGTTCCCAGACATTGACCATGACATGATCACGCGCCACGACTTTTGCCATCTCCACATTGGTACGCTGGGGAAACAGCGGATGATATTCAAGCATGGGGCCGACTTTTCCAAGATTGGCAACTGCAAGATCCTTGACCCAGAATATGCAATGGGGATTGCCCACATTTACCACCGATGGCGAGTGCATCAGGGGCGCATCCAGCGGCCCTACAGAAAGTTCTATATGGCGGGTGTCGGCAAATTTTTCCGAAAGCGGAATCTGGTCCCAGGCGAATTTCGGTTTGCCCTGGTCAATGGTCACCAGCAGAGCACCGGCTTTCCTGGCAGCCAGAAATCCGCCCTTGGTCATAATGGTGGCCGTATCCCGGCCCGTCTCTGTCATGATGATATCGGCGATGCAGCGCGAGGCATTGCCACAACTCTCAACCTCGCCGCCTTCGGCATTCCAGATGCGCATGGTCACATCGGCTTGATCGGATTTTTCCATGACGATGAGTTGGTCACAGCCCACGCCAGACTTTCGATCCGCAATGGCGCGGGCCTGTTCCTCGGAAATTGCCAAGGGTTTTTGCCGGGCATCGATCACGACAAAATCGTTTCCGAGTCCGTTCATTTTGCGAAATGGAATGGCAGCAGCGTTCATGACCGGGCTTATATGGGAAATCTGGAGGCGAAAGCTAGGGTTTGCCGATGATTGGCTGATTAACGCCTATTCGATCACCGGATTTCCGTGGTCAGCAATTTCTGGCCGGGCTTGAGCCATGGCGCAAGATCGGCCCAGGGAATGATGGTCGGGTTGAAATCCGTGGAAAGACAGACTGATGCAGCATGGGGGAAATCAACCCGTGTGACTGCAAGCCCTGTTGGCACAAACGAAAGGTCAAATTCTCTCTCTCCTTCCGGCGATTCTTCAATCCAGCCCGTGCTGCATGCACTGGCCAGTTCCGCGTCCTTCTCCCTGTCTGCTGCCACTTTCCAGCGCGCCAAGGCAAAGCGCTCAAAGGCGATGCGTTCGTCCTTGTTGGCCAGTTTCAGCACGCGACCGAAACCCAATGGTGAAAGGTCAAGCAAATAGGTCCCTCCCATTTGCGTTGCCGCCAGCAGGTCATAGGTGACGGGCTTCACATAGTTGCTGGGGTGGGCACC
>JANONM010000595.1:0-2291 GCA_031420855.1 Hyphomicrobiales bacterium | reverse complement strand
CCATCGACGTTTTGACAGGTCTGCAAAACCGCACCGCGTTCATCAACAAGGTTGACGCCGCCCTGAAGTCCGTCAAGGCTGGCAACCCGCAATCAGCCTTGATTGAATTTGGCTTCACCGGCTTGCCCCGCATCACCGGATCCCTGGGGCGACATGTCGGTGACTATCTGATTGCCGCCCTGGCAGCCCGTCTGCTCGCGGCAGCTGAACCAGGCACCTTGAGCTGCCGCCTTGACTACAAGAGTTTCGCGCTTTTTGTTCCGGTTGTCCAGGATGCCCTGGCCGCCCTGACCATGGCCAAACGCATCCTCGCCATACTCACGGCATCAGTCGACTGGGTTGACCGACCTTTGACGGTTGATGTGACGGCAGGTGTGGCACTTTCATCCGGCGCAGAGCATACAGCCGAAAGCCTCATGCAAAATGCCGGCCTCGCCTACAAGTCCACCACCAATCGCGGCGGTCCCGGCTATGCCTTCTTCAACCCCGCCCTTGCCCTTGCCGCGCGCCGTCGCAGTGATATTCATGCAGCCCTGCTGGAAGGACTTTCTGCAAATCTTTTCTCCCTCAACTACCAGCCGTTCTTTCAAGCCGCGACGGGCGAGTTGATGGGATTCGAAGCGCTGCTCCGTTTCAACCACCCCAAACTGGGGGCCATCAGCCCGGTGGAATTCATTCCTGTAGCCGAAAGCACAGGCCTGATCAGCAAACTCGGCTCCTTTGCCCTCGTGGAAGCCTGCCAAACTGCAACCAACTGGCCATCCAATCTGGTGGTAACAGTGAATGTCTCACCCGACCAGTTCCAGGATGGCAGCATCCTGATTGATGTCCACAATGCCCTCGAGCTCTCAAGCCTGCCTGCCTATCGCCTCGAAATCGAAGTCACTGAAAGCACCATGATCGGCGACACCGAGGTGGTGCTGCAGCAGCTCACCTCCTTGCGTGAACTCGGCTGCGGCATCGCGCTCGACGACTTCGGCACCGGTTATTCCAGCCTGAACTACCTGTGGAAGTTTCCTTTCACAAAACTGAAAATCGACCGCTCGTTCATCAGTGCCACCGATGAGCAGCCCCACATGCGCGGCATCATCAGCGCCATCATGGATATCTCCTGCACCATGGGTCTCAAGGTCACGGCAGAAGGCATCGAAACCCAGGGCCATGCCGAATTGCTGAACGCCATGAACTGCGATTACATCCAGGGATTTCTGACCGGAAAACCCCTCCCCGCCGAAGACCTCGCTGCCGTCATTCTGGGCAAGTTTGCACGCGAACTGCAAACAGCAAAAAAACCCCAAGTTACCCAAGCCACCCAAGCCTCCGCCGAAGTCTTCAGCCTGCGCGCCGGATGAACGCCGACCATTCATTAACGGTGACACTCCACTTTATTGACAGCATCTGCCAAACTGTGCCATGCTTGTCCCATGGCCAGACTTTCCCGCGTTGTCGTCCCCGGATTGCCCCATCACGTTACCCAGCGCGGTAATGGACGGTCCAAAACATTCTTTTCCGATGATGACTACCGTTATTATATCAAACTCCTGACCGACCATTGCCGGGCCGCCAGGGTCAAATGCCTGGCCTATGTGCTGATGCCCAACCATGTACATCTCGTGCTGGTGCCGAAAGACGAGGACGGTCTGCGCAAAGTGCTCTCCGCCACCCACCGCGCCTATGCCGGCACCCTGAATGCGCGGCGCAAAAAAACCGGCCACTTCTGGCAGGGCCGCTTTGGCTGCGTAGCCATGGATGGCGCCCATGCAGAAGCCGCACTGCGCTATGTGATCACCAACCCCGTGCGCGCCAAGCTGGTGAAAAAGCCCGAAGACTGGGCCTGGTCCTCCGCCCGCGCCTTGCTGAAAGACCGCGATGATGGCCTGACCGACGTGAAAGCCGTTGTCAATCAATATGGCGATGTTCGAACACTTCTGGGCGAAACACCCGAACAGGAAATGCTGGAAATCGCCCTCCGCCGCGCCGAAACCATCGGCCGCCCCCTGGGCACCAACGCCTTCCTCGACAAACTCGAACGCAACCTCGACCGCAAGCTGAAACCGGCAAAGCGCGGGCCGAAGGGGGCGAAGCAAGAATAAGGCGAAGTGGCACCGCAATAACCTTCACCCCTACCCGCCTTCGGGGAGGGGCAGGGGTGGGGTGGGGTGGTCCAGCACGCACAATGCCCAACAATCCAAACCACTCCCTCCTACAACAGGTACCTCCACACGCATGCCACTCGAGAGAGAAAAGTGGAGTGTCACCGTGACTGAACTGCAAGAAGCCGAAATGACTGA
>JANONM010000594.1:0-1900 GCA_031420855.1 Hyphomicrobiales bacterium | reverse complement strand
GGTGCTTCCGCACGGCCCCCCACCTAAAATCAGGACATTGCACGCTTTCTCTTCCATGGCCGAGTTCATCTCATATCGCGCAAAACCACTCCAGATGGCGAATTTGTCGAACCCGAAAGCAGAGTTCGCGGTAATATTCCTACATGGCACTGGATCGAGTGGGTGGCCCCCGTGTTTTCGATGTCAGCAAGGTTGATGTCCCTGTCGTCGAGGAATGGATGGAACAGGCCCATGGCATTGGAGCCACCGCCAATTGCCGCAATCAGCGAGTCAGGCAAACGGCCTTCGCGCTTCAACATTTGCTCCCTGGTTTCGCGTCCGATCACTGATTGAAAATCCCGCACCATTTCAGGATAGGGCGCAGGGCCTGCGACTGTGCCAATGCAATAAAAGGTGTCTTCAACATTCGCCACCCAATCGCGCAAGGCTTCATTGAGAGCATCCTTCAACGTGCGCGAACCAGACTTTGCTGGAACAACCGTAGCACCCAGCAACTTCATCCGGAACACATTTGGCATCTGTCGGGCGATATCAACCTCGCCCATATAGATGATACATTCGAGGCCAAACCTTGCGCAGGCCGTGGCCGTTGCCACGCCATGTTGGCCAGCCCCAGTTTCGGCGATAATCCGCTTCTTGCCCATGCGACGGGCCAACAGGATTTGCCCCATGACATTGTTGATCTTGTGGGCACCGGTATGATTCAATTCATCGCGTTTGAAATAAATCTTGGCACCCTTCAAATGTTCGGTCAGGCGTTCGGCAAAATACAGCGGTGAAGGGCGTCCCACATAATGTTCAAGAAAATCATCCAGCTCCGCCTGGAAAGAGGGATCAGCCTTGGCATCCTTGTAAGCCTGCTCCAGTTGCAGAATGAGCGGCATCAAGGTTTCGGCCACGAAACGACCACCATAAATGCCAAACAGGCCGCGCTCATCAGGGCCGGTGCGAAGGGAATTGGGAAGGGCTGTCATTGCTGTTCTCGCGTGAAGGAATAGGTTTAGCGGGCGGACCTTGCTGCCTCAATGAATTTCGCAATCAGGGATTTGTCTTTGATCCCGGACGAAGATTCGACTCCCGATGAAACATCGACCCATTCAGCGTCCGTGGCCTTGATGGCATCGGCAACGTTGCTGGGATCAAGACCACCTGAGAGCATATAGCCGCTTTGTCCGGCCAACAGGCTCCAGTCAAATGAAAGTCCATTGCCTCCCGGCAACGCCCCTTCCAGACTGGCAGGTGCCTTGGCATCAAACAGGATCATCTCTGCCTGATCTGCAAAAGATTGCGCGGCAGTCACATCAACAGCATCGCTCACCTTGATGGCCTTGATCACATCGATGCCTGAAAAAGATCTGATCTCGGCAACACGCTCTGGCGTTTCTGAACCATGGGCCTGAAAAAAGTCAGGCCGCACGCGCCGCGCAATATTTTTGATCAGGTCATCTTCCGCATCAACAACCAGCGCCACAATTTTCACCCGTCCCCGCGCCGCATTGGCCAGCATGACCGCTTGCGCCATGGAAACATTGCGGGGAGACGGTGGATAGAACACCAGCCCCACCATGTCGGCACCACGAACGATGGCATGTTCCAGTGTGCCGAGCGTTGACAGCCCGCAAATCTTGACCTTGGTCATGGCTTCAGTCCTGCCGAAATACTGGCCAGAATATCTGCTGCCGCCTTCGCAGGATCAGCAGCCCCCGTAATGGCCCGCCCAATAACCAAAATATCAGCACCCGCGGCAATGGCCGCCGCTGGTGTGGCAATGCGCTTTTGGTCTTGTGAATCTGATCCCTCCGGACGAATGCCGGGAACCACTGTCATAAAATCACGGGGCAGGTTTTTTCGAATGCGCGACAAATCAGCTGGAGAGCACACCACGCCATCGAGGCCCGCT
>JANONM010000593.1:0-4834 GCA_031420855.1 Hyphomicrobiales bacterium | reverse complement strand
GGTGATTGAAAGGCCTTTGAAAAACGCATCGAGCGACATCTCCTCGTCGCATTCAACGAAAATGTGTTCGTCTCCACCGTAGGAATATCTGGTCTTCATGTGTGGGCATCCCTGGTCATGATTTCAGTTTGTCCAAATTTTGCTCAAGCCACGGCTCAAGCCAACGGGTATGAAAAGCACCAGCGCGAACCTCTGCGTCGGCAGCCAGGGCGAGATGCAGCGGCTTGGTCGTCGCCAGTCCTTCGACACGCAATTCATGCAGTGCACGGATCATTCGGTTGATCGCTGCATCGCGCGAATTGTCCCAGACAATCAGCTTGCCCAACAGGGAGTCATAAAATGGTGGCACCTGATAGCCCTGATAGAGCATGGTATCAAAACGCGTGCCCGGTCCGCCCGGTACCGCAAGTGCTGTTACCGTTCCCGGTGCTGGCATGAAATTCTTTGCGGGGTCTTCTGCGTTGATGCGCACTTCGATGGCATGGCCATTCATGCGCACATCGTTCTGGGCCACAGACAAAGCTGCACCACCCGCCACCAAAATCATCTCACGCACCAGATCAATGCCGGTGATCATCTCGGTAACCGGGTGTTCCACCTGAATGCGCGTGTTCATTTCGATGAAATAGAACTCATGGGTCTTGTCGTCGTAGAGATATTCAAGCGTTCCGGCGCCGCGATAGTTCACGGCTTGCGCAAGCGCCACGGCAGATGCACAGAGCTTTTCGCGCACGGTTTGCGGCAACACAGGTGACGGTGCTTCTTCCCAGACCTTTTGTCGGCGGCGTTGCAATGAGCATTCCCGCTCAAAACAATGGATGGCGCGTTTTCCATCACCCAAAATCTGCACTTCGATATGGCGCGCCCGTTCAATCACCTTTTCCAGATAAAGCCCGCCGTCGCCGAAAGCCGCCTGTGCCTCAGCACTGGCTTGCGGCATCATGGTTTCAAGTTCTGCCATATTCTGCGCAATGCGAATACCGCGACCACCGCCGCCCGCCGCAGCCTTGATCATCACGGGAAAACCAATTGCTGTAGCAATCCTCTTGGCTTGTTCGTGATCATCAACGCGACCTTCTGAACCCGGCACACAAGGCACCCCGGCATTCAATGCCGCAACCCGCGCCGCCACCTTGTCGCCCATGGTACGAATGGCATCGCCCCTGGGTCCGACAAAGATCATGCCAGCCGCCTCAACCGCGTCAGCAAAGGCAGCATTCTCCGCGAGAAACCCATAACCGGGATGCACTGCATCAGCGCCCGTCTGATGGGCTGCATCCAGGATTTTGGCGATGCTCAAATATGACTTCGCCGCAGGGGGTGGACCGATGTTCACGGCTTCATCGGCCATTTTCACAGCGAGCGATTCAGTGTCGGCGCTGCTGTGGACCTGCACGGTCTTTATGCCAAGCTCCTTGGCAGCGCGGATCACCCGCACGGCAATCTCGCCACGATTGGCGATGAGGAGTTTTTTGATTTTCATTGCTCAAGCAATTTCAACCAAGGGCTGGCCCGCCATGACAGGCTCTTCATTGTCGGCAATGAACTTCACAATCTTTCCGGCTTGATCGGCTTTCACTTCGTTGAAAGACTTCATCACTTCGATCAGGCCGATGACATCACCAATGGCAACAATGTCTCCCTCGTTCTTGTAATGGGGTTTGTCTGGCGCTGATTTGCGATAGAAGGTTCCGGGAAGGGGTGAGAGAATGTGTTTGGCCATGATTTCGATGATTTCCCCGCTTTGGTTCAGTCTTGTTTGATGTAGGGTTTGATTGCAGTGCGCACTGCCTTGGCGATGGCCACGGCATTGGGCGTGTCGGAGTGGATGCAAATGGTTTCGGCACGCACGGCAACGTCCTTGCCACCGATGCTTTTCACCTTGCCTTCCCTGATGGCCCGGACAGATTTTGCCGCAGCTTCATCAGGGTCTTTGGCCTCATGTTCACGCGTGATGATCAGCCCGCCATCATCATTGTAATCAAGGTCCGAGTAAAACTCGCCAATGAACCTGTGACCGCGCGCCGGATAGACCTTTTCATGAAACGTATTGATCATGCCCAACAATGGAACCTTGAAGACATCTGCAGCATCGCACACCGCATTGGCTGTTTCCTCCATCCGTGCCGCCATGCCGTAGAGCGAACCATGGGGCTTGATGTGATTCAACGCCATGCCTTCAGCATCCAGAAAACCCTTCAATGCCCCAACCTGATAAATGATGCAGTTGGCCAACTCCTCGCGGCCGATTTTCATTTCCCTGCGCCCAAAGCCCTGCAGATCCGGCAATGAGGGGTGCGCCCCGACCTTCACCCCGTGCTGCTTTGCCAACCGGACAGTTGTGCGCATATGGTTGAAATCCGAGGCATGAAACCCGCAGGCCACATTGGCAATGTCAATGAGCGGCATGATTCCGGCATCATCCCCCATTTTGTAAAGCCCAAAGGCCTCACCCATATCGCAATTGATGACTGTCACGCCTGCCTCCTGAATGCAGGAAAGATTGCATGAAGACCGCTCCATGTAAAACTGGAAAATTGTTGACCACGGCAAATTTGCTCTGGGGAGCAAGTTTTTGCTCCTCGGATGCGTGACACCCCGGTTGGAACGGGGGTAGGATTGAGCACCATGCAAAGTGTTTCGGCCGGCCGATGCCGGCGCCCGTGTCATCAAGATTGAGTGTCAACAACGCATTCTTGTCCGTGCCGGCAAGGCCTGATTGGCCTCCGCTGTCATCGACACTGCACCCTTGTGATCACGATCCATAGTTTCAATACCGGAATTTTTCAGGGTCGCGGAAACCCCAAAGACCTGTCCAGCGATCAATGGCTTTTGTCTACAATAGCGAAAGTGCCTTGGCATGCAGTTCATTTTGACAGCATACGTGCAGGCATCGGCCACATAGGCATCGCGCCGCACCGGGGTTACCCAGCCTGCAACATCATTGCGCGTGAAGTGGGCCGTACCCGCGGGCTTGTGAAACCTGGCCGCGCATATGTACTTTGCATTCCGGTTTCTGCTTGCTATGAGCGGCGACATGACACTCAAACTTGCCATTGCCGGGGCTGGCGGCCGCATGGGCCGTGAACTGGCCCGTATTGTTCACACCATGCCGGGCTGTATTCTGGCAGGTGGGCTTGAAGCCAAGGGATCGGCCTATGTCGGCATGGATTACGGCGCCCTGTTTGGCGTAGCCAATCTGGGCATCAAGATATCAGACACGCCGGACCAATTGGTCCAGGCGGTGGATGGCATCATCGATTTCACCATTCCCTCGGCCACACTGGAATTGATCCGTTACACTTCGACCTTTGGCAAAATTCATATCATTGGCACCACGGGGATTGATGCCGCAGGTGATATTGCCATTGCCCAGGCAGGACTGACCGCCCGCATTGTCAAGTCGGGCAATTTCAGTTTTGGGGTGAATTTGGTGGCGGGCTTGGTGCGCAAAATGGCGGCAACCCTCGGCCCTGAATTCGACATCGAGATTTTGGAAATGCATCACCGCGCCAAGATCGATGCGCCTTCCGGTACCGCCCTGATGCTGGGGCAGGCGGCGGCCGATGGCCGTAAAGTTGCCCTGCAAGAAAAAGCCGTGCGCAAACGCGACGGCCACACCGGGGCTCGCAACTATGGTGATATCGGTTTTGCAGCGTTGCGCGGCGGTGCCGTGGTTGGCGATCACACCGTGATGTTTGCCGGGCCCGCCGAGCGCATCGAAATCACCCACAAGGCTGAATCGCGGGAAATGTTCGCCCGTGGTGCCGTGAGTGCCGCCGTCTGGGCCGAAAATCAAAAGCCCGGTTGCTACAACATGAATGATGTATTGGGATTGAACTGAGATGACCGGAACTCTCGTGCTTGTCCGCCACGGTCAAAGCGAATGGAACTTGCAGAACCTGTTTACCGGCTGGAAAGATCCAGCCCTCACGGAAAAAGGTGTGGGCGAAGCCAAGGCGGCTGGTCAGCGTCTCAAGGCCAAGGGCCTGAAGTTTGATCTGTGCTTTACCTCGGCCTTGTCACGCGCCCAAAACACCTTACAGCTGATCCTTGCGGAACTGGGCCAAACCGGCCTGCCTGAAACCCGCGACGAGGCCTTGAATGAGCGTGACTATGGCGAACTCACCGGCCTCAACAAGGACGATGCCCGCGCCAGATGGGGCGAGGAGCAAGTACATATCTGGCGTCGCTCCTACGACGTGCCACCCCCCGGTGGCGAAAGCCTGAAGGATACACTGGCTCGTTCATTGCCCTATTACATGCATAAAATTCAGCCCCATGTGCTGGAAGGCAAATCCGTACTGGTGGCAGCCCACGGCAACAGTTTGCGCTCCCTCATCATGGCCATCGAAGGCCTCACACCGGAACAGATTTTGAAGCGTGAACTCGATACGGGGGTTCCCGTGGTGTATCGTCTGAATGCCAATTCAACGCCGAAGTCGGTTGAGATTCTGAGCGCGTAACAGCAGTCAGCAATTGCGTTGAGGCAAAGGGACCTCATACCCCTTCGCCCAAGGGGGCTACGGCGTACACAGTCCGGCGAATTGCGCCACCTTCTCCATGAAGACATGGAGAAGGGACAACTTTCAGCCACCTGTCCCTTCTCCACGCCTTCGTGGAGAAGGTGCCCCAACGGGGCGGATGAGGTCCCTTTGGCCCCAATCTCCGGCAGAGCCATCAGAAATATCTCAACTCTTCGCCTTGGGTGACAGGATCAGGATGATCTGGCGGCCTTCGGGTTTTGGTTCCAGTTCAACTTTCGCCACGTCAGCGATATCGGCCTTGACGCGGATCAACAGCTTGTAGCCCAAATCCTGATGGTCCATTTCAC
>JANONM010000592.1:0-2267 GCA_031420855.1 Hyphomicrobiales bacterium | reverse complement strand
GGTTTCGAGCGACTTGGCTTCTTCAACCGTGATGACGCCGTCATTGCCGACCTTGGCCATCGCGTCGGCCAGGAACTTGCCGATCGTGGTGTCGCCATTGGCCGAGATCGTGCCGACTTGGGCGATCTCTTCCGAGCCCGTGACCTTCTTCGAGCGCTTCTTCAGGTCTTCGACCACGGCCAGCACGGCCTTCTCGACGCCGCGGCGCAGATCCATCGGATTGCGGCCCGACGCAACCGCCTTCATGCCTTCGCGAACGATGGCTTGCGCCAGCACAGTAGCGGTGGTGGTGCCGTCGCCGGCTTCGTCATTGGTTTTGGAGGCAACTTCACGAATGAGCTGGGCGCCCATGTTCATGAACTTGTCTTCGAGTTCGATTTCCTTGGCGACGGTGACGCCGTCCTTCGTTGTGCGCGGGGCGCCGAAGGATTTTTCGATCACGACGTTGCGGCCCTTGGGGCCGAGCGTGACTTTTACCGCGTTGGCGAGAATGTCAACGCCGCGCAGCATCTTTTCGCGGGCTTCACCGCCGAATAATACTTGTTTAGCAGCCATGGCTGTAATTCCTCTTTGTACTGATTAAATTGAAGGTGGGAGACGACAAACTTATTTGTCGAGCACGCCCATGACGTCGGATTCCTTCATGATCAACAGGTCTTCGCCGTCGATCTTTACTTCCGTGCCGGACCATTTGCCGAACAGCACAACATCGCCCTTCTTGAGGTCGATGGGGATCAGTTTGCCAGCTTCATCGCG
Source organism: Hyphomicrobiales bacterium (assembly GCA_031420855.1). Lineage (GTDB taxonomy): Bacteria > Pseudomonadota > Alphaproteobacteria > Rhizobiales > Aestuariivirgaceae > Aestuariivirga. The sequence goes on along the minus strand of JANONM010000592.1, from coordinate 1,511 downwards.
GCCGCCCGGGCCCACGGCAATGATTTTGCCCTGCATGGGCTTTTCTTGCGCCGTGTCCGGGATGATGATGCCACCCTTGGTCTTGGTGTCTTCTTCAACCCGCTTCACGACAACACGGTCGTGCAAAGGACGAAATTTCATGTGGTAACTCCTGTAAACAATTGATTTTATTGCGTGAACGGCGAAACCAATGGCCTCAGAACCGCCCCTGTTGGCACTCAAAGGAGAGGAGTGCTAACAGCTGAGTGGGGAGATAGGAGCGCGAGCGCACGAAGTCAAGGGGATGCGCTTTGTATTGCATTTTGCACTACGCGTGTTTAAACTGGCGCTATGACTAACGCGCACGCCAAAGATCGTCCACTGTCCCTTCGTCTTCCCCAAGCCGACGTCGCCCTGATTGATCGCGCTGCAAAAATGCAAGGGCGCTCACGCACAGAATTTATGCGCGAGGCCTCGGTGCGGGAGGCGGAAGCAGCAGTCCTCGACACGATGATGATACGCATGAGCCCAGAAGGTTTTGAAGCTTTTGTTGCAGCACTGGAAGAACCTGCGCAGATTGTTCCGGAATTGCGTGAAGTGTTTAAACGCAAAGCTCCTTGGGAAAAGGCGTAAGCTGGTTTCGTGCCGCTGTCCCCACCCGAAGTTATTTCAGCATTTCATCTGACGGAAGATTTTGACTGCGGCAAGTCGGTTCTGAATAACTGGCTAAAAGTCCGCGCCTTGTCGAACCACCGTAACAACTTTACGGCCGTGATGGTGATCCATGAAAACTTGCGTGTGCTAGGTTTTTATGGGCTGGCCCCTACCGCCATCGTGCCAACATCCCTGCCTCGCAACATCAGGACGGGGCAGCCGCCCGACCCCATACCTTGCCTGTTGCTCGGGCAGATGGCTGTTGACATTACGTGCAAGGGAACAGGCATAGGCACGGGTTTGTTGAAACACGCCATGTTGCGCAGCTTGGAAGCCGCAAAACTCGTGGGGGGACGCGCCTTGTTGGTCAATGCTGTTGACGAAGACGCCGCCGCATTTTGGATGAAACGCGGATTTTTGCCAACGCGGGATAACCCGATGGTGTTGTTTCGGGCGATGGCGGATGTGGCGAGGAATGTGTAACCAGTCGCGACGGCGCAATGACTGGATGCCACAGCCGAACCCTATAGGTTGCAATGACAAATGCGGTTTTGCACGCAGTACCAAAATCAGGCCGTTAATGCCTTGGCAGCGTCCAGCCGCGCTGCTTCGGTCTCCAGTTTGGCTTTCCATTCGGCAGCTTCCGTCTGGTCCGGCAGCTTGGCATAAAGATAGGGCCACGTCCGCTCGCGCAAGGTATCAAGATAGTCTTCATCCCAAGGCCAAGTCTCCGCCGCCTGCATTTGCGCCAGAAAATCAATGAAACGGTTGCGCACATGCTGCGGGTTGACTTGGTAGGTCTGTGCAGATGCGGGATCAGTTTCAAAAAGATCAGTTTGGCTTGACATGCATGAGATTATGCCAAGTGCAAGCCTTGA
>JANONM010000591.1:0-5380 GCA_031420855.1 Hyphomicrobiales bacterium | reverse complement strand
GCACCGGGTTGGCCGATGCACCGACAAGCGCAATGGACTTCACCTCGCGCAATATGTCTCTGACATAGCCAGCTGAATAACTGTCGTGGTCCATGGTGGTTACGTTGGAAGCTTCATGCGGCCAATTGCCTCCAGCGGCGGCCATTGCGGGTGCCTCTTGTTGATGAATGCATCAAGCCCTTCACAGGCCGCACCATCGAGCATATTTTGCACCATGACGCCGGAGGCCACTTCATATGCTGCGGTCAGTTCAAGTTGCCGCTGATCATGAAACAGCCGCTTGCCATAGGCAATGGCAACTTGAGATTTTGCTGCAATAGTTTCTGCTAACGTATTGACATGCAGCGTTAATCCGCCATCCGGAATAACAGCATTCAGCAAGCCCGCCCGCTCGGCAAAGGCAGCATCATGAACGCCGCCAATCAGCAGCATTTCCATCGCCTCCTTGGCACCCACCACCCGCGACAAGGGCACCATGGGCGTTGAACAAAACAGTCCGATATTCACACCCGGCGTGCAGAACGTAGCCCGTGGCGAAGCATAGGCCAGGTCACAAGTCGCCACGAGTTGGCAGCCCGCCGCACTCGCCAATCCATCAACTTCGGCAATCACCGCACAGCGATGATGGCTGATGACCAGCATCAGCTTGGCACACATACCAAAGATTTTCTCGAAATAGGCTGCACCTCCATCCGGGTCCTGGCGATGCGCCGTCAATTCCTTGAGATTGTGGCCCGATGAAAACGCCTTGCCCAAAGCAGCAATGACAATCACTTGCACATCCCTGTTGGCATCGGCATCAGCAAGTGCCGCCGATAGTTCAGTCATCATGCCTTCTGAAAGGCTGTTCCGGCTGGCATCATCGCAGAGCGTCAGCCGCAAGACACCGTCCCGCAAGCCCGCTTGCAAGCGGCTGTTCATTCGCCCTCTGGTTCAAGAAGTTTCAGCTTTTCGGCATAGGCCGGATCCTTCGCCAGGTCTTCAATAATCTTCTTGTTGTTCTCTGAAGGAATAAGCGCACTGAGTGCCGACACCATGCGGTCACGCATGTCCTTGGCCATGGCTTCGTCAGCCTTGAGGTCTTCGATCTGCTGGCGGATTTCTGCCGACTGGTCGTCCAACTGGTTGGCATAGGCAAAGCTGATGGTGGTCACCGTATTGTTCCACACCGTGACATTTTCAAATCCGGCGGCCTTGATATCAGCTTCGAAGGTTTTGCCTTGCGGTGCCTGGTCAACAAAGTCTTGCAGGTTTTCAAAATTCTCCAGTTCGGCATCCTTGTATTTGTCGCTGGCAATTGCATAGGCATCCAGCGCTTTGCGGGCCATATCGGCTGTCAATTCCACCGGCTCCACAGCGGGCACTTCGCCGATGCTCAAATCTTCATCCTGGGCATCAGTCGCCCCGTCTTCTGCTGGTGGCATGGTTTCATCCGTGGGAGCAACTGGTGTAATTTCAGGTGTAACAGGCGGCGGCGGGGGGCCAGCCTCCGTCGAAGGAACCACCGGCGGCGTCACAGGTGGCACGACCGGGGGTGTAGCTGGCGGCGTGGCTGCGGGCGGCGTTACGACAACGGGGGGCTGTTCGGCCCATGCAGTTGCACCAAGGCCACAGACTATCGATGCCATCATCAGGTATTGAGAGAAGCGCACGGATCAAACAACCTTTCAAGTCCAACATAGCCAAGTGCAAGCCGACACTCCACTAGAAAGTTGAAATCGCACATGGCGAGGTGGAGACGTGTGGTAGTATGAAACCACATAAAAAATACTGGCGATTTACTTGACATTTCCCGGCCCCAAAGGCATAGCCCGCAACTGAAAGCGCCATATCAACAGTGGCGCTGTTGTTTTGATAACAAAGAGATCATGCGATGAAGACCTATTCGGCGAAAGCCGCGGACATTCAGAAGCAGTGGATTTTGATTGATGCAGAAGGCCTCATAATCGGCCGCCTTGCAGCCATCATTGCCAACCGACTTCGCGGCAAGCACAAGCCGACTTTCACACCTTCCATGGATTGCGGTGACAACATCATTGTCATCAACTGCGAAAAGGCCGTGTTTAGCGGCAAAAAGCGCGACCAGAAGAAGTATTATTGGCACACGGGTTTTCCCGGTGGTATCAAGGAACGTGTCGCCAAGGATTACCTTGATGGCAAACATCCCGACCGCGTCATCGAAATGGCGGTCCGCCGCATGCTGCCCGGTGCTTCCCTGAAGAACCAGCAACTGACCAATCTTCGCATCTACAAGGGCACCGAACACCCCCATGTGGCACAGAATCCTGTGACCCTTGATGTGAAATCCATGAACGCCAAAAATACGATAAGGGGCTGAGCACCATGGCCGAAGCAACAACTCTCGCCGACCTTGGCCAAGCCATGGGCCTGGCACCAACAGCTGGCGCTGCAGCGCCTGTGGCACCTGCGACACCAAAGATTGACAAACTGGGCCGCGCCTACGCCACGGGCCGCCGCAAGAACGCCACGGCCCGTGTCTGGCTGAAGCGTGGCAAAGGCAAGATTACCATCAATGGCAAGCCCATTGAAACTTATCTGGCCCGCCCGGTTCTGCGCATGCTGGTGTCGCAGCCGCTGGTTCTGGTGGCCCGCGCGACCGAATTTGATGTGGATTGCACCGTCGCTGGCGGTGGTCTCTCCGGTCAAGCCGGTGCCATCCGTCATGGCATTTCCCGCGCTCTCAACAACTTTGAGCCAGCTCTTCGGGGTGCCTTGAAAAAGGCCGGCTTCCTGACCCGCGACAGCCGCGCCGTCGAACGCAAGAAGTATGGCCGCGCCAAAGCCCGCGCCCGCTTCCAGTTCTCGAAGCGCTGATTTCCAACAACAACTTTTGCAAGAAGGCCGTCCAGTCGGGCGGCCTTTTTTTATTGCCGTTTGTTGGCTAATGATTTTAGCGTGCTGGCGGGCAGCGACCATTGGAGGGACGGCTTCAGTAGATCCCACTCACCCGCACATAGTCCCCCGGCGCATCCGTCAACACTGGCAAAACACCGTCGCCAGGAATGGGCGCAGCAATTTTGTCACCGGAATTGTTGGTGATCCAGTCCAGCCACGTAGGCCACCAGGAACCCGGAATTTCCGTGGCGGATTTCATCCAGTCGTCAAGCACGGGCGGATTTGCCGGGTTGACCCAATGCTGATACTTGTTGGCCGCAGGTGGATTGACCACGCCTGCAATATGTCCAGACCCCGACACCACCAAAGTGGTTTTGCCACCAAAAAACTCACCCAATTTGAACACCGATGGCAAAGGTGCAATATGATCATCGCGGCACGCCAGATTGAAAACCGGTATTTTCACTTTCGACAAATCCAGCCGCACATTGTCCACGACCATGCGGCCCAGCGCCAGTTTGTTGGACAAGTAAAATTCGCGCAGATAAAACGCATGAACACCCGCAGGCATGCGGGTTGAGTCGCTGTTCCAAAACAGCAAGTCAAACGGCGTTGGATCTTTGCCGAGCAGGTAGTTGTTGACCACATTCGACCAGATCAGGTCATTGGAGCGCAGCAGGTTAAAGGCATCTGCCATGCGGTTGCCGGGCAGATAGCCCTTGTCCTGCATGCGTTCCTCAATCCATTTCACCTGTTCTTCATCCACATAAACCAGCAAATCGCCAGCCTTGCTGAAATCAACTTGCGTGGTGAAAAATGTGGCGGAGTTCACACGACGATCTTTTTTGGCCGCCATATAGGCCAGTGAAGAGGCGACCAGTGAACCACCAATGCAAAAACCAACCGTATTGACCGATGGCGCACCTGTGGCTTTGAGAACGGTATCGACAGCCGTCAGAAATCCTTCGCGCATGTAATCGTGAAAACTCTTGCGTCCCTGGGCCTCGTCGGCATTGACCCACGACATGATAAAAACCGTCAGGCCATTTTCCACGCAATACCGAACGAAAGATTTTTTCTCGTTGAGATCGAGGATGTAATATTTGTTGATCCATGGCGGCACAATGAGCAGGGGGATTTCATGGGCCCGCGCTACTTGCGGACTATATTGGATGAGTTCGAAAACCTCATTGCGGAAAATCACTTTGCCGGGCGTCATGGCAATGTTTTCACCCAGCTTGAACGGCGTGCCATCAACCTGCGTGATCCGCAAACGGCCATCGGCAGTGGTGAAATCCCGTTCCAGCCGATCCATGCCCTTCAAGAGATTTTCGCCGCTGCTGGCCAGCGTGGCCCGCATGACCTCTGGATTGGTCAGCGGAAAATTGCTGGGCGAAAATGCGTTGGCAATATTCTCGACGTAGAATTTGGCCTTCTGTTTGGTGTGGGGATCAACACCTTCCGCCGTTGCCACCAAATCCTGGGCCCAATTGGTCGACACCAGATAGAGTTGTTTGAGGAAATCATAGGCCGTGTTCTCGGCCCAATCCCTATCCTTGAAGCGCTTGTCATTGCGGGCCGGTTCCACCACAGGCTTGGCCGCGTGGCCCAAGGCCTTGGCCCATGAATTGTTCCACACCTCTGTGTATTGCGACCATAACTGCTGCTGTGCAGCCGCCAGCTTCTCCGGCTGGGCAAGTTGGGCTTGCCAGATATCGCCCAAAGTCTTGCTGACTTGCGCCACGGGAACAACCTGGTTTTCGGCATCTTGCTTTTGTTGCTCCGGTCGCTCCGCCAGAATTTTGGCCAGTCGCGCCGCCCGCTCGTAAACCTGCGCCAGATTTTGCACGAGCTTGGCCGGGTCCGCCAGACTGAAAATCTGGGGATCGACACGCTGCTGGTTTTTTTCGTTCATGCTGTTTCCCCAATGACACCGTCAATTTAGGCTTTTGAAAATCTATCGCAAGCGGCTTTCTTGCCAAATCGCGCCTCCCCCGTCATAAGACGCGCTTGTTGAAAAGATATAGGCATGGAATTATGGCAAACGCATTGCGCTTGGGTATAGCAGGGTTGGGTACGGTGGGCACCGGCGTGTTGGACATCCTGAAAACCCATGGCCAACTGCTGGACTTGCGGGCAGGCACGGGCATCACAGTCAATGCCGTCAGCGCCCGTTCCAAAGGCAAGGACCGTGGCCATGACCTGAGCCAGCTCAAATGGCACGATGATCCGGTTGCACTTGCCAAATCCCTCGACATTGACGTTTTCGTCGAACTGATTGGCGGCGATTCAGGACCGGCAAAGGAAGCTGTTGAAGCAGCTATCGCCAGTGGCAAACACGTCATCACCGCCAACAAGGCCTTGCTCGCCCATCATGGTGTTGGATTGGCCAAAAAAGCCGAAGCTGCAGGCGTTGCGTTGAATTTTGAAGCGGCCGTGGCAGGCGGCATTCCCGTCATCAAAACCCTGCGCGAAAGCCTTGTCGGCAATGCACCGCGTAAAGTCTTCGGCATTCTCAATGGCA
>JANONM010000590.1:0-1943 GCA_031420855.1 Hyphomicrobiales bacterium | reverse complement strand
CTGAGAATGCTTTTGAAAATATCGTCAAGTCCAGGCGTGGTCCGCCGCCTGCGCCGGGGAGCGGTGCGCCTGCCAGAATAACTGGTATAGCGCCGCCGGCGCCGTTTAGGTGCCAGTTGGCGACTGGCACCTTGCAACAGGCCTTTGAGCAGGGCTGCAAACAAAATCGACAAGAAACCACCGCCACCACTTTGCGTGTCAGCTGCCGTGGCTGCCCCATCGCTGAGCGTTACGACATTCTGTTGCGAGAGTGCGGCCAATACACCTGTGGCGCTGATGGCATTGAGGATGGAAACAGCCTCAGGCGCAAGTTCACTCACCAGCTTGCCAGCCACTGCCTGGGCAGCAGCAGCCGAGCCATGGATGTCCTTCAAAATGGCCGCACCATCCGATTGCGCTTCACCATCGGTCAGCGCACCCGCTTCGTTGAGATCAGCATCGCCGTTGTCTTCCAACAATTCGAGCAAGACTTCAAAAGCTTCGGGATCAGCGGCTGCCCGGTCTTTCAGGGCAAGGGCAATCGCCGGAGCAAGTTTGCCAATCGTTGCTTTGGCATCTGCATCGGTGATCCCTGCTGCCTTGGCAGCATTGCGATAAAAAGCGCCACCTTCCGTGTGACCGAGAATATCTTGAATAGACATGCTTATGTATTTCTCTTGAATAGACAATTGACGAGTCTAACTGCCATCCCCAGCAATGCAACGCTAAAAATCATAGTGTAAATCCAGTGGCGCGGGCCTCTTTTTCCAGCAACGAAAAATGCGTGAAATGATGGCCTCTCATCCCTGCAATCCGCGCCCCTTCCACATTGGATTTCTTGTCGTCGATAAACCAGCATTCATCGGCCTTGCGCCCCAGGCTGCCCAGCAATCTTCTGAAACTTTCGGGATCAGGTTTTTTGGTGCCAAATTCATAAGAGCAAAAATGCCGGTCAAATATCGCCGCTGCTTCCGGCAACAACAAATGCAGATGGGTTTTAACCAAAGGGCCATTGTTGGTGTAAATGGCAATGGCGGCCTGTTGCTTGATCTTTCGGGCCAGACCCAGGACCTCGCAGTTGGGCGACATGGCCTCGCGCCTTGCCTTCAGCCATTCTTCCCGGCTGATGCCAAAACCCAAGCGTTTGGAAAATTCTGCGAGATACTCCTCACTGTCCGGATAGCCACCCGCATCCGACGATTCTTCAAAACCTGAATCCCATAAAGCCGCCCGCACATCCCGCGCCGTCACGTCGGCCAGTTGCGCGAGATATCGCAAGCGCCGTCCCAGATCATAATGGCAGAGCACATCGTCCATATCGAAAATCACAACAGCAGGAAGCGACATCAAGTTCAGGCGGCCGCAGTCCCGCCGACTGTCAGCCCATCAATGCGCAACGTCGGTTGACCCACCCCAACCGGAACGCCTTGCCCCGCCTTGCCACAAGTGCCAATGCCGCTGTCGAGTTCAAGATCATTGCCCACCATCGAAATCTTCTTCAGCGCTTCCGCCCCCGCACCAATCAGGATGGCCCCCTTGACCGGACGCGTCAGTTTACCGTTCTCGATGATATAGGCTTCGGTCACCGTGAAGACGAATTTGCCTGAGGTGATATCAACCTGGCCGCCGCCAAAGGATTTGGCAAACAGGCCGGTTTTCATCGAAGCGAGAATTTCCTCCGGGCTGCGCTTTCCGTTGAGCATGTAGGTGTTGGTCATGCGCGGCAGCGGCACATGGGCATAGGATTGGCGGCGTCCATTGCCTGTCGGTTTCACATTCATCAAACGCGCATTCAAGCGGTCCTGCATAAAGCCCACCAGAATGCCATTCTCGATCAACGTGGTGCAGTTTGATGCCGTGCCCTCATCATCGATAGAAATCGAACCACGACGATCCGGCAATGTGCCATCATCAACAACTGTCACATCTTCACTGGCAATGCGTTGTCCCATCAGCCCGGCAAA
>JANONM010000589.1:0-4055 GCA_031420855.1 Hyphomicrobiales bacterium | reverse complement strand
CGCGTGGTTCCCTCGGCAAACGAAGCCGCCACCGCGAGAATGGGATATTCGTCAATCATTGAAGGCGCCCGTTCCGCTGGCACCCGCACGCCATGCAGCTGCGATGACTTGACCCTGATATCACCCACTTCTTCACCCCCTGCAACCCGGCGGTTCTCGATCCTCACATCGCCGCCCATTTCCTGCAAAGTTGTGATCAGGCCGGTACGTGTGGGGTTCAACATGATGTTTTCGATGGTGATGTCCGAGCCCTTGGTGATCAGCGCCGCCACCATGGGAAAGGCCGCCGATGAGGGATCACCGGGAATGGCAATGTGTTGCGCCGTCAATTCCTGTCCGCCCGTCAGCGAGATATGATTGGCCCCGTCTTTCACCACGGTCTCAATCCGCGCTCCAAAAGCCCGCAGCATACGTTCCGTATGATCACGCGTGGCTATTGGTTCAATCACCGTTGTCGTGCCAACGGCATTAAGCCCCGCCAGCAGCACCGCAGATTTCACCTGGGCCGATGCCACGGGCAATGTGTAGGTCACCGCTTTGGCCTTGTCTGCGCCACGTAACGTAAGCGGCAAGCGATCACCTTCAGCAGATTCAAATCTGGTGCCAAACAGGCTCAAAGGTTTGGTCACCCGCCCCATGGGCCGCTTCGACAGGGACGCATCGCCCATACAGCGGGCAACCAGCGGCGTCGTCGCCATCAACCCCATGGCAAGCCGGACACCGGTTCCCGAATTGCCAAAATCCAGCGCTGCGGCTGGCGATTGCAATCCCCCAATGCCCACACCTTGAATGCGCCAGCGCCCATCATTGCCCCGTTCCACCCGGGCCCCCAAAGCCGCCATGGCCGTGGCGGTGTTGACCACATCGCCAGCTTCCAGCAAACCTTCCACCACCGTTTCACCGACCGCCACAGCCCCGAACATCAGGGAGCGGTGCGACATCGACTTGTCGCCGGGCACCGTGAGTTTGCCCATGAGTCCGAGGGCCTTCGATGATTTGAGGGGTTTGACGTCAGGTGCAGGATGGTTCATGGCAAGATACGGACTTTTCAGGATAGATGAAACAAGCCCGCTTTCCCTACACAGAGAACAAGGCCCTGTCATCCCCAACCTCATCGCCCCATATTGGAGTTTTGACATTCCCCTCCAAGCATGGCATGAGCGCCCAAATTCAAATTCCCGAAATGTTTAAAGAGGTTTTGCCGTGGTACTTGCCGAACTTGGCACCAAGCGCACCTGCCCAAATTGTGCGGTGCGTTTTTACGATTTGCTGAAAGATCCCATCACCTGCCCAAAGTGTAGCACAAGCTTTATTGCCCAATCGATATTGCCATCCAAAACCGATTATCCCGGCGTCATTCCGCAAGCTCCCAAGCCGCGGGTTGTCGAAGAGACCGAAGATGCCGAAACCGGCGACGTCGAGCTTATCAGCCTCGAGGACGTCGAAGAGGATGGCAAGGATGATGATGAAACCGCTGGCATCGAAGATGTCGATCTCGGCGAAGACACTGAAACCGCTGATGATACCGAAGATGATACATTCCTCGTCGTCGAGGAAGAAGAGGGCGGCAACATGTCGGACCTGATCGAGGGCGGCTCGAAAGAAAACGAAGAAGAAAACTGATCGACAACGCGATTTAGCGCTTGATCGGCAGGCGGAGCCGCACTAGGTTCCGCCCCGGTTTGCAAGGCCCTCAACCAAAGGGCTTGTTTGTTTCGTGAACGGTTTTTGACCTTTCACGCGGACGGGACAGGGGTCATAGCTCAGTTGGTAGAGCGCTTGCATGGCATGCAAGAGGTCGGCGGTTCGATTCCGCCTGGCTCCACCAATCCTTCTAATGACTTGGCAGGTGGTGCAGAAGTGGCAAAAATGCCCTGGCAACCATGCATCTTTCACAATTTTTTGAGTGCATTATCTGTGCAAGAAATTCATTTCGGTTTGGGCGCGTGCTGGCGCTCCTTTCCGACACTCAGATCAACCTGGGCTTGTTGCTCGAGTATTGAAGCTTTCAATCATCGCCGGGCCGGGAAGCAGCAACAAGATAAAACGGCCCGCATTGCTGCGGGCCGCTTCAGTGATCATTGACGTGTGATCAGATCACTTCCGGACGCTTGCCGCCCGCAAAGGGATAGCGCGCGCGGAAATCTGCGGCGATTTCCTCAAACGTCATCCATTCCGTGCCTTCCTTCTTGTTGATGTACTTGATCAGGCGTTCCAGCATCAGCAACACCTGGGGACGGCCGCTGACATCGGGGTGAATGGTGAAAGCGAAAACCGCATAGTCCATGTTGTCGTAAACCCAGTCAAACTGGTCCCGCCACATTTCTTCAATGTCGCGCGGATTGACGAAGCCGTGGCTGTTTGCGGCTTTTTTCATGAACATCATCGGGGGCAAATCATCGACGTACCAGTTGGCACCAACCTCAACGAGGTCGATTTCCTTGCCATGGATCATCGGCTTCATCCATTCCTTGGCGGTCTTGGAATAGTCGATGGTGGTCCATGAATCGCCAACCCTCGCATAGAAAGGCTGGAAGTCGCGGTAGCCCTGGCTATGGTCATACTTGAAGCCATACTTCAGCAGCAGCGCTGCCGTGGAATTTGACATTTCCCACCAAGGTGCAACGTAACCACGTGGCTTTTGGCCGCTCACCCGTTCAATCAAATCCACACAGTGCGCCAGAACATCTTCTTCCTGCGTTGGCGTCATCGCAATCGGGTTTTCATGGAGATAGCCATGGGCGCCAATCTCATGACCTTCGTCGGCAATGCGCTTCACCTGATCGGGGAATGTTTCAATCGAATGGCCGGGTATGAAGAATGTCGTCTTCATCTTGTATTTTTTGAAGAGGTTGAGCAAACGGATGTTGCCAACCTCGCTGGCGAAAACACCACGCTGAATGTCAGAGGGAGAGTCACCACCCCCATAGGATCCGATCCAACCGGCCACAGAGTCGATGTCTGTGCCGAAGGCGCAGATGATTTTCTTTTTCTTCTTTGATGCAGATTTAGCCATGTTCGTTCCTCCTGTTTACGTGAGCTTGAGTGACCACTAGAAAAACTGTTTGTTCCGTCTGTTTCATCCTCTTACCGCCGCTTCAAGCGCCAGTCCGAGCGATAGAACGTCGTCGTCGCGCCCATGCGGTGCCGAGAACAAAAAGCCTGTTGGCATCTTATCACGGTCGGTGCCGTTGGGGATCGACAATCCACACCAATCCAGAAAATTGCCAAGCAAGGTATTGCGCAAGGTCTTGGCATTGACGCGGAAAAATTCTTCCACATTGGCTTCGAGAGGCGCAATCGCCATGGCCACATGCGGTGTTGTCGGGCAGACGACGATGCCGACACCAATCAGCGCCGTGGTAGCCGCAATCAGCTGCTGGCGCTGGTACATGATCTCAACCAGATCAACGGCCGTCATTTTCTCGGCGAGCTTGATGCGCTGAACCACCCGCTGGTCCATGCGCGCTGCATCTGGGCCGTTGACGCGATCCCCATGTACATGCAGTGCTTCGGCACCCAGAATATTGCCCCGGGTCGATAGCAGCTTGAGTATGGCATCAAAGGCCGGAAAAGCCATGCGCCTGATCTTGCCGCCAGCTTTTGAAATGCGCGACAATGCACTCTCGAAGTTTGCTGCAACGGCATCTTCAACACCGTCGAAAACCACATTCGAAGGTACGATGAAGATGCGGCCCATGACCTCAGCCTTTTTGACACCCACTTTTTTCTGCCCTCGCAGCACGGCATCAACCAGTACACAGTCCTCAACGGTTTGCGCCAAGGGGCCCAACGTGTCGAAACTGCGCGACAGTGGGAAGACCCCATCCATGGGGTAATGCCCCGTTGATGACTTGTAACCCACAACGCCATTGAAAGATGCGGGAATGCGGATTGAACCACCGGTATCTGTGCCAATTGCAACGGGCAACAAGCCCTTTGCCACCACAACGCCAGACGCCGATGATGATCCACCCGGCGAGCGATGCACCCTGCTGTCATGCGGATTGCGCGGTGTGCCGTAATGCGGATTGAGGCCAAGGCCGGAATAGGCA
>JANONM010000588.1:0-2661 GCA_031420855.1 Hyphomicrobiales bacterium | reverse complement strand
GCTCCCACGGCATCGGCATAGACGACGCGGTGGGAGGGGAAGACGAACATGGGGGATGGGTGGGCAGAACCATAGGGGCCTGCCTGTTCGAGGAGTTCGATCAAATCCAGTGTTGCGCCGCTGGCTGACAAGGCACCATCAATCTTGAGAGAGTTATCGCGGGCCTTCTCGACGCTTTCAAGCAGCTCGGTTTCAAAAAACTGGCGAAGGGCTTGCAGGTTTTCGCGATTGACTGTGAGGCCTGCCGCCATGGCATGGCCGCCGCCTTTTTCGATCAAGCCCTGTTCCAGGGCTTTGCGCACGGCGGAACCCAAATCAACGCCAACAATCGAACGACCTGATCCCACAGCGCGGCCCGTTGTCTTGTTGATGGCAAGGGCAAAGGCCGGAATGCGGAAATGTTCTTTCAACCGTGCGGCAGCCAAACCCACCACGCCGGGGTGCCAGTGTTCCGATGCGGTGATGACGACACTGGGGCGTTTGTCTTTTCCCATGGCGGCTTCGGCCTGGGCTTTGGCGTCTTCGACGGCGCGCATTTCGATTGCTTGGCGCTTGCGGTTCAATTCATCAAGGGCACGGGCGCGGTTGACGGCTTCGCTGCGGTCGTCGCACATCAGAAGTGCCAGGGCTTCGTCGGCATGGCCGACGCGTCCAGCTGCGTTGATGCGAGGTCCCAACATGAAGCCCAAGGCATAGGCATCGGGGCGGCGCTTCAGGCCAGCGACATCCGCCAATGCGGCAACGCCTGCATTCTCCCGCCTTGCCATGATTTTCAGGCCTTGGGTGACGTAGGCGCGGTTCAGGCCTTTCAATGGCACGACATCACAGATGGTGGCCAAGGCCACCAATTCCATCCATTGCAGCATGTTGGGTTCGGGTTGCTCGGGCGTGTAGTAGCCGCGCTCGCGTAAACTGCGGTTGGTGGCGACGACCAGCATCATGACAACGCCCGCTGCACAGAGATAGCCAAGGCCCGAAAGATCATCCTGGCGATTTGGATTGATCACGGCATGGGCTTCTGGAAGTTCAGCGCTGGCCTGATGATGGTCGACGATGATGGTTTCGAGACCCAGTTCTGCGGCGTGGGCCAGGGGATCATGGGACATGACGCCGCAATCCAGCGTCAACAGAACTTGTGCGCCCTGGTCTTTCAAACTTTTGACGGCAGCTTCACTGGGGCCATAGCCTTCGGTGACACGGTCCGGAATATAGGCGTTTGCGCCGTGGCCCACGGATTTAAGAAAGCGCAGCATGATGGCAGCAGAGGATACGCCGTCAACATCATAGTCAGAAATAATGCCGATGGCTTCCCGCGACTGAATGGCATCGGCCAAACGATTGGCCCCCTTGCTCATGTCGCGCAGTGAATCTGGCGGTGGCATAAGGCCACGGATGGTGGGGTTCAGAAAGTTTTCAGCATCTTCCAGCGCCACATCGCGGGCGGCCAGAACACGGGCCAGGATTTCCGGCAGGTCGTAGCGTTGGGCGATGGCTTCAGCGAGCCTGGTGTTTTCCAGCCGTGCTTCCCAACGCTGGCCCTTGGCGGAGCGGGTGATGTTGAGGAAGGCTTCAGTCACCAAGGGACCTCATCCGCCCCGTTGGGGCACCTTCTCCACGAAGGCGTGGAGAAGGGACCAATCGTTCGACCTGTCCCTTCTCCACGCCTTCGTGGAGAAGGTGGCGCAAAGCGCCGGATGAGGTCCCTTCCTCACAAGCGTTCAATGCGAATGACGCGGGGCGAACCTGCGACGTGGCCATCTTTTTCGATTTTTGCTACGGCTTTGCGGATCGAGGTTTCCAAGGTGTCGTGGGTGATCAGTGTGAATTGGGCAGTGGCCCTGGCCTCCTGGGTGTTGGGTTTGCCGCGCTGGACGATGCTTTCGATGGAAATTTTTTCATCGGCCAGAATGCGGGCGATGGCCGCGACGGCGCCCGGTTTGTCATGCAATTTCATGGCGACGTAGTAACCACCTTCATGGGCCTTTAACGGCGGCACCTTGAAGGGTTTCAGGTTTTTGACAGGCACGCCGAAAGCCGGACGGAAATTCTTGCGGGCGATGTCGACGATATCAGCCACCACAGCAGACGCTGTGGGATGTCCCCCTGCACCCCGCCCTTCCAAAAACAGGTCGCCGACAAAATCACCTTTGATGACGACGGCGTTGAATACACCATCGGTGTCGGCCATGGGCGAACCCTTGGGAACAAGCGTTGGATTGACCCGCTGCTCAATGCCAGCGTCATGGCGCACGGCCACACCCAGCAACTTGATCTTGTAACCCATCTCGGAGGCATTGCGAATGTCATCCAGCGTGATGGCTTCGATGCCTTCGATGGCGATGCCTGCCACGTTGACTTCGGTGCCGAATGCCAGTGACGCGAGGATGGCCAATTTGTGGGCCGTGTCAAAACCACCGACATCAAAAGTCGGATCGGCTTCGGCATAGCCCAAAGCCTGGGCTTCGGCCAAAACATCAGTGAAGCTGCGGCCTTCGGCGCCCATTTTTGTCAGGATATAATTGCATGTGCCATTGAGAATGCCAAAGACCTTGCGCGGTGCATTGCCGACGAGGCTTTCGCGCAGTGTTTTGATGACGGGAATACCGCCTGCCACTGCTGCTTCAAAATTCAATGCAACGCCTGCAGCTTCGGCTTTTTTGG
>JANONM010000587.1:0-1754 GCA_031420855.1 Hyphomicrobiales bacterium | reverse complement strand
CCTTGTATCGGCTCTTCCCGCAGCAATGGCACATGGGCCAGCACTCGCCGCGCCACAAGTTTTGCCAGGAGCCACAGCCCGATGACAGCAATCACTTGCGCATAAAACTGGGGGCTGGAGAGCCAGCCTTTCAGAATGTCGAGATACGTCCAGGCCTTGGCTTTCACAATTTCAAGATTCACCCGACATCACTCCCACAAATCGCCCCAAGCCATTTTCTTTGCCCGTTTGTAGGCAGGCTTGTCGCGGCTGGCAACTGCCACCTCCTGAAATCCTTTCGCCGTGCAAAGCCGAAACGTCACTGCAACCTTGTTGATTGCAACTGGCGCGACAACCCGTCCTCCTGATTGCTGGGTAACCTGCCGCTGCAATACCAGATAGCTGAAGGCCTCGTCCTCAAATGGCACCTCGGCATTTTTCGCATGCATGTGGGCCCGCGACCGCTGCACCCGAACCTTGAAATGGCACCAATCACTTCCAGTCACGGGACACACCAGTTGATGCGTGCAAGGCGCAACCACATGGGCACCGAGCTTGATCAAAGCTTCCCGCACCAATCGCAGCCGGGCGAAACCTGCTGGCGTTCCAGGTTCAATCAGCAGCAAGACATCATCTGCATGACGCCAAAGGTTTTCCGCAGCCGCAGAAATATCGTACATCGGCAATTCGGCCAGAACATAGGAAGCAATCACCAGATCAGATTTTCGCGCCAACTCCGGCTTCAACACATTGCCAGCCACAATTACGGCGGTCATGAGTGCGGGCAATTGGCTTTCAGCGTTCAAACCGCTGGCCAGCGCCGCAAAGGCCGCCAGCTTTTCGATCTGGGTGACATGCGAAATGCCGGGCCATTGGCTCAAGGCCGCCCAACTTGCCGTGCCAGGCCCTGCCCCCACATCCAGCACGGACTGCGGCGCAAAACCCGGTCGGAGCGTCTGAAGTTCAGTCATCACACGCTTGTTGGCCGCATAGGTGGCGGGCACCCGCATGGCCAGATAGGCTCCGAGATGAACGTGACTGGAATCTTTTCCTGCCTTGTAGGCTGCTGTCAAACCTGCGGCACCATCGCGCAGATGCCGCTCCTTGTTCACCAGCCGCGCCACAGCCGCATTCAGGCTTCCCGGGAAATCCACACTCTGTCCTCACACAATATTGCAATCTTGTCAGTTGCCGTGGCGCATGTCAGGGCGCTATGGTCAACCAATTAGGCCAGCACCCCACGAAAGCCCAGAAGATGTTCAAATCGTTTTTTCCAAATCCAAAACTGTTTTTTACATCGGCTGCGCTTTGGTCCCTGTTTTGCGTGTTGCTCTGGTTTTTTGCCGCAAAGGATTGGGGACAGTTTTTGGGACTGGAAAATCCGGCCGCTGATGCGCCGCCAGTCATTGGGCCTTTGGTATTTATCTCAAAACCATTTCTCTGGTTCTACATCTACTACGCAATCATCGTTGGCCTGTTTGCTGCTGTCTGGTGGAAGTTGTCACCTCATCCATGGTTTGCCTGGTCTGTGCTCGGTACAGCCTTCATCATTTTCTATACCTATTTCAACGTTCAGCTCAGCGTCGCCATAAATGCCTGGTATGGACCGTTCTATGATTTGCTGAATGAAGCGCTGACGAAATCACGCAAAGTTGAAATCGGCGAACTCTACAGTTCATTGCTGACATTTGCCGGCCTTGCGACGGTTTTCGTTTTTGTTGTCTCAACAGTACGCTTCTTCATCCGCCACTACATTTTCAGATGGCGCAGGGCGA
>JANONM010000586.1:0-10796 GCA_031420855.1 Hyphomicrobiales bacterium | reverse complement strand
GGGCAACAAAGTTTCCGCCCCTGGCCAAGGCCTGGGAGGTGATTGGAAGTTTTCCGGACACGCTGCAAGGTGAAGGACTTGTCCTCGCAGGCGTACATGATTCCAACGCCAATTTCCTGCGCTATCTCGCCAGCGGTG
This sequence comes from Hyphomicrobiales bacterium, assembly GCA_031420855.1. Taxonomy (GTDB): domain Bacteria; phylum Pseudomonadota; class Alphaproteobacteria; order Rhizobiales; family Aestuariivirgaceae; genus Aestuariivirga. The sequence goes on along the minus strand of JANONM010000586.1, from coordinate 10,658 downwards.
AAGATCATTTTACATTGCTTTCAACAGGCACCTGGATTATCGGCTTTGATACGCAAGCCGACATGGCCGAACTTGATCCATCCCGCGATATCGTTGCCAACCAGAGTGTTTTCGGCAAGACGATTGCTTGTGGCCGATTTTTTGGCGGCAAGGAATTTGAACTCGTGGCAGGCGATGCTGCAAAAGCCGCGCCACAACTTGCAGCAATCCGGCATTTGGTGGCGACGGGCATCATGGCGCTGCCGTCATTTACCGACACGGGTGGCCCCATGCCCGGTACTGCCGCGCGGGGCCGGATCATTGGCACACCTGCCTCTGCCGAAGAGCGCGTCAGTCTGGCCACACTTTATTGCGCCCTCATGGTGTCAGAAACTTTGGACGCACTGCACAGCCAACACACCATCATTGTCGATGGACCCTTTTCACAAAACCCGGTTTTTTTGCAAATCCTCGCAAGTTTGCGCCCATCACAACAACTCAAAGCCTCAACCGCCCGCGATGGCACGGCAGCAGGTGCGGCTTGTCTGGCGCTGATGCCTGACGGAGAGATGCCTGTCATGCCTGTTGCCATGCATGACATTGCAGCCGTCAACATCCCCGGCCTCAAAGCCTATCAAGCCCACTGGCAGAATATCGCCAGCGCCAACACGGCTTAACCAGCCATAAACCATAAGCGCCCATCATGGCGGCTGACAACTTGTGGTTTGTGAGGCGTATCATGTTGAACCAGCGCAGTGACGGGGGCTTGCTTGACGTGGCACCCCCGACCGAGGACATTGTGGTGTCCTGTCCACCACGCGATGCCAAGGGACCAGCCGAAGCCATCCGGGCCCGTGGCAACTGTCCACTCGATATCAACGGATTGATGCTTGCCGAACTGGAGGCCAAGGACCTGAGCGAAAGCTGGACCAGCGCCTGCAAACTCACCGAACGCCAGATTTGCACCTTCACCCATGATCTGGGTTGCCGCCTTGCCGATGCCGAACAGGGTGCGGCACTTGATGCAAAACTCGGCGAAGCTGCCGCGTTTTTTCTGCTGGCCCTGCGCCAAAGTCACATCACGCCCGAAGATGCCATGCAGGGCTGCCGGGTGATCTGGCATCCCCAGACCGAAGATCATCAGGTGGAATGCCTGGTGCTCTGACAAGCGGTCTGGAAACATCTGGTGACCTGTGGTGTATGGGGAGCCATGAAACCGCATGATGCACCATCAGCCGCCGATTATGGCCGCTCCCTCACGGGGCTTGGCATCAACCTGATCGTTGGCGACCTTGAAAAATCCCTGCACTTCACCACGCAAGTGCTCGGTGCAACTCTATATTTCCGCACCGATGCTTTTGCCGCCCTCAAGCTCTGTGGCAACGACTTCATGTTGCATGTGAAGTCCACCTATCGCCACAACGAACTTCATCCAACACTTGAAAGTGATGCCCCAAGGGGTGTCGGCGTAGAACTCCGCTGCTACAATGTCGACCCCGACGGGGCTGAAGCGCGCGCCCGTGACTTGGGCTACATCGTGCTGGCAGGCTCGCTCGACAAACCCCATGGCTTGCGCGAATGCATGATTCTCGACCATGATGGCTTTGTCTGGATTCCCTCCCGCCATTTGAGAACCCCATCCTCTGCAAATCCCAATGCCCCTGCTTGACCTTCCCAACGATTACTATGAACTCCCCAAAGGCAAACTTGCCAATGTGGTGACGTGCCTTGAAATGCTGGCCCAGCCTACCCGAAAGTTGGTGGCTTTTCCCGCTGATCTCAGTTTGCAAAAAGTCGATGGCGACGATCTCGCAAGTTATCGCGAAGCCTTTCGCGCCGTGGGTTCCGATATCATGTGGTTTTCCCGCCTGATCATGGCCGACGAAAAACTCCGCGCCATTCTCACCAACCCCCGGATTGACAGTTTCTACCTGGAGCGTGGCACCGAGACCTTGGGCCTGCTTGAACTCAACTTCGATCATGCCACCGATTGCGAACTGGCCTACTTCGGACTTGTACCTTCAGCCATCGGCGGTGGCTTGGGTCGTGCCCTGATGGATGAAGCCCTGCGCCGTGCCTGGTCGCGCGGCATCAAAAGACTCTGGGTCCACACCTGCACCTTCGATGCACCCCAAGCCCTGCCATTTTATATACGCTCCGGCTTCACGCCCTACACACACATGGTGGAGATTCACGATGATCCCCGCTTGCAAGGAAAACTTCCTTTGCAAGCTTCCCCCCAGGTGCCGATTATTCGACCTTAAGGGCATTTGGTATGCCGACGCATCATCTTTTCATCGTAAAGATTTGCCGATCTTTAACTCCTTCATCCCTAGGATTGTGGCATGTTTTCAATTTTTTCTTCCATTGGCCCAGAAATTCCATTCTCTCTAATTCTGCTCGCCCTCATGGGCCTGCGCTTCAAGGTCAATCCCCATGTCCGGCTCTGGATCAAGTCCAGCCCGGACAAGCTGTTCGATCTCGTCGACATGCAGGATGGCAAAAGCGAGAACTGGGGCCGTACCGTCACCTCCACGCGCTGCCTCGATGCAGCCAGGCAAATCTACCAAAAAACCTACACCACCACGTTGACCACCGGGGTGCAGCAAAGTTTTGAAGCGCAGTTCAGCATCGAAGAGCGAGCCGCGCCACACACACTTCAGATCAAGCGTGAAGGCCTGGAAGGCCGGTCACTCAACAACGAACTTCTGCATCAGGTCTATGCAATCGCACCCGGTAACGGCGGCAGTCATCTTGACATCACTTACAACTGGGGGCCACGTCCGCTGATCGCCCAGCTGCTGGCCCGGGCCGATCTGTGGGGCGGCATCTATCGGATCAAAAGCCTCGCCGAAACCGGCAGAGCCAATGAACGGCCCTACCAGCTTATTTCAGCGGGCGTGGCCGTTGTCACGGGCGTCGTGTCATTCGCAGCATTTGCCATTTTGCTCGATGTGGTTTGGGCCACTTTGATCATCTCGGCCCTGTTCATCCACGAGTTCGGCCATCTCCTTGCTTATCGACTGATGGGCCAACCTTGGGGCCGCATGGTGTTCCTGCCGTTTCTGGGGGCCATCGCCATGCCCAGGCTGCCCTTCAACACCCAGGGTCAAGCCGTGTTTGCCGCCCTCATGGGCCCAGGCTTTTCGGTTATCCTGGCGCTGATTTGCACCATGCCCATGTTGCTCTGGGGCGAAGTTGAAAAATATGCCATCGTTGCCGGTCTGGTGGCGGTCTATCTCAACATCTTCAATTTGCTGCCGGTTGAACCCCTCGATGGCGGCGTGGCACTGCGATCAGTCTTGTCGCGGCTGCTCGGCAACTGGGCTCGCTTCGGCCTGATGGCAACGGGTGCCGTGATCGTGCTGGCGGGACTGTATTTCTCACAGATCATCATTGTGATCTTTGGTGGCATTGCCATTCTGGCCAATCTCAAGAGCCGCACCATCGATGCCGGCATGCAGCCGCTTTCCACCTTGCAGGTCTGCATCAGTTTCTTTGGCTATGTCGCAATTTTGACGGCCTATCTGGAACTGGCACAGTTCTTTGGTGATCAACTGTTGCTGATCACCGCCGCTTGAATTTTTTCGGCAACTGCCGCAGACAGCACGCATGTCGATAAGCATGTCACTGCAAAAAGCCTATGAGGCCAAGCTGGTTTCAGCTGAGTTGAAGCCGGATTATGCCCAGGCTGCAATTGTCCGGCATTTGCAAAAACTCGCCGACGCGCTGGTTGGTGCCGCAGCATTTAAAGAGAGCGGCTTCTTTGGGCTGTTCCGTAAACCGCAGCCAATGCCCAAGGGCCTCTATATTCATGGCGATGTGGGTCGCGGCAAAACCATGTTGATGGATATGTTCTTTGATCATGTTGAAGGCTGGCCCAAACAGCGCCTGCATTTCCATGCCTTCATGCAGGTTGTCCACAAGGCCCGGGCGCAACAGAGAACCATCGGCCAAATCGCCGATCAGTTTGCCCAAGAAGCCAGGCTGCTGTGCCTTGATGAAATGCAGATTGCCGATATTGCCGATGCCATGATCATCGGGCGTTTGTTTGAAGCGATGCACCAACGCGGCATCACGTTCGTCACCACTTCAAATCTGCCGCCCGATGGTCTCTACAAAGACGGTCTCAACCGTGATTTGTTTCTGCCCTTCATCGCCCTGCTGAACCATGGCCTCGACGTGGTTTCACTGGACTCCCACACCGATTATCGCCTCGGCCGGGTGCGGGCCCAAAATACTTATTTGAGTCCTGCCACAGCGGAAAACCGGGTTGCCTATAACAAGCTTTGGCACGACCTGACGGACGGTGCCATGGGCCAGGCCGAAGTGCTGGAAATACTCGGCCGCAAGCGCCACGTGCCCAAGGCCGCCCATGGATGCGCTTCTTTTACCTTTTTTGAGCTTTGCGGAGAAGCCCTGGGGCCACCCGACTATCTGGCTATCGCTGCAACTTACCGCAACGTTTTCATCTCGGGCGTGCCTAGATTAAAGGCAAGCCAGCGCAATGAAACCAAAAGGTTCATTTTGATGGTCGACAGTTTCTATGATGCCCGGACCAGACTGGTCATTCTTGCCGAGGACGTTCCAGAAAAACTCTTCCCCAAAAACCAGCACGCTTTTGAAAGCCAGCGCAGCATTTCCCGCCTGAAGGAAATGCAGTCGGCGTCCTGGTGGGGCAAGTCCATTGTCGAGACCTGAGGAATGCCCCTCAAATCTTTTCATTTGAAATTATGGCGAACTGCCCTTGAAGCCTGTCGGTAACAGCGCTAGGACAACGCCGCTTTCGCAATGCAACATGTCGGATTGAAATTCGTCACAGGGAGACAAAAATGGCGCGCAGGAAAATCGCATTAATTGGTGGCGGCATGATCGGTGGCACGCTGGCCCACCTCGCAGCCCTCAAGGAACTTGGCGACATCACTATTTTCGATATCGCCGATGGCTTGCCCCAAGGCAAGGCCCTCGATCTCTCGCAATCCGGCGGCGTTGAAGGTTTTGATGCCAAGCTCTCAGGCACCAATTCCTACGAAGCCATCGCAGGCGCTGATGTGTGTATCGTCACTGCAGGTGTACCGCGCAAACCCGGCATGAGCCGCGACGATCTCGTTGGCATCAACTTGAAAGTCATGAAATCCGTCGGCGAGGGCCTCAGAACCCATGCGCCAAATGCCTTCGTCATCTGCATCACCAATCCGCTTGATGTGATGGTCTGGGCCTTGCAGAAATTTTCCGGCATTCCTACCCACAAGCTTATCGGCATGGCAGGTGTGTTGGACTCAGCCCGCTTCCAGCATTTCCTCGCCGAGGAATTCAAAGTCTCGGTCAAGGATGTGAACGCATTTGTTTTGGGTGGCCATGGCGATACCATGGTGCCTCTGACGCGCTATTCCTCGGTCGCCGGCATTCCCGTGCCAGACCTCATCAAGATGGGCTGGAGCACACAAGAGAAGATCGACAAGATTGTCCAACGCACCCGCGATGGTGGAGCCGAAATCGTCAACCTGCTGAAAACCGGTTCCGCCTATTACGCGCCAGCCTCAGCCGCCATCGCCATGGCTGAAAGCTATCTCAAGGATTACAAGCGCGTGCTGCCCTGTGCCGCCTATCTCGATGGCCAATATGGCGTGAAGGGCACCTATGTTGGTGTTCCCGTGGTGATCGGTGAAAACGGCGTGGAACGCATTGTCGAAGTGGCTCTGGATGATAATGACAAAGCCGGCTTCCAAAAATCCGTCGATGCCGTCAACAGCCTGATGGCATCAGCGAAAACCTTGGCACCTGAATTGGCCTGAGGCGCTTCGAGGCATCGCAAGGGCGATGCACCTCAGCGTGAGGGATAAATGATAACCACCTCATCCTGAGGTGCCGCAAAGCGGCCTCGAAGGATGCGCAACAAGCGGGATCGACATGAACATCCACGAATACCAGGCCAAAGCCGTCCTGCGCGAATTTGGTGTGCCCACGGGCAAAGGCGAACCGGCTTTCACCGTCGATGAAGCCGTCAAGGTGGCCGAATCCCAACCTGGCCCGGTCTGGGTGGTGAAAGCCCAGATCCATGCCGGTGGCCGTGGCAAGGGCGGTGGCGTGAAAGTGGTGAAATCCATTGCCGATGTGAAAACCGAATCACAACGTATCCTCGGCATGAACCTGATCACCCCGCAAACCGGACCACAAGGCAAACTTGTGCAGCGGCTTTATATCGAAGAAGGCACAGCCATTGCCCGCGAACTCTATCTCTCCATTCTGGTTGACCGCGCCACTTCGCGCATCGCTTTCATCGTCTCCACCGAAGGCGGCATGGACATTGAAAAGGTGGCCCACGACACGCCGGAGAAAATCTCGACCATTCACATTGATCCCGCCACGGGCCTCTGCCCCCACCATGTTCGCACCATGGCCAAGGCCCTGAAACTCGATGGCCCGCAAACCAAGCAATTGTCGAAACTGGCGACGGGCCTTTACACAGCCTTCGTCGCCAAGGACATGAGCCTCTTGGAAGTGAACCCGCTTGTGGTGACTCCTGATGGCAACCTTGTTTGCCTCGACGCGAAAATGAATTTCGACGCGAACGCCCTGTTCCGCCATCCCGACATCGTGGCTTTGCGCGATGAGACAGAAGAAGACCCCAAGGAAATCGAGGCGTCAAAATATGACCTCTCCTATGTGGCGCTTGATGGCACCATCGGCTGCATGGTGAATGGCGCTGGCCTCGCCATGGCCACCATGGACATCATCAAGCTCTATGGCGCAGAACCCGCCAACTTCCTCGACGTCGGCGGCGGCGCCACCAAGGAAAAGGTGACAGCCGCCTTCAAGATCATAACAGCCGATCCGAAAGTCAAAGGCATCCTGGTCAACATTTTCGGCGGCATCATGAAATGCGATGTGATCGCCGAAGGCGTCATTGCCGCCGTGAAAGATGTGGGCCTGAAAGTCCCGCTGGTGGTGCGATTGGAAGGCACCAATGTGGAATTGGGCAAGGACATCATCAACAACTCCGGCCTGAACGTGATTTCAGCCGATGATTTGAATGATGCGGCGAAGAAGATTGTAAAGGCTGTGAAGGACGCGGCGTGAAATTTCTGGGTTACATCTGGGCCTCGATTCAGATCGACACTCCATGGGCAATGGGTCATTTTGACTTGCAATTGATTGTCTGGGCTATTGGAATGATCGTGCCGCTGGCCCTGGCAATCGGAATCCATTTCGGATTGTACAAGACAGTTCTCGCAGGGTCAGCGACCGCACTCATCGCATCAGCATCGTTGTTAGTGTCCGACCGAAAAAGAAGTTGGGTGATAGCTGTCCACATGTGATCCTCCGTCGATGCTTCGCAACACCGATTGAATCACAAGTGACTGACATCACCCAACTTCTTTTTCGGTCAGACACTTAGACAAAATGCCCTCGCCAACCGGACCTATGAAACATACGACAAAATCGTCACCGCTTGCTGCAAGGCATGGAACGATATCATCGCATTGCCCGACACAATCAAATCCACCGCAAGCCGCGATTGTTTTGTGAAACTCGGCTCATAGGGCCGTTGGTATAATATGCTGCCTTGGGAACCCACGTCAGCCCGCTGAAGCTACTGTCGCGGGTCGCCCACAATTCCAATGATGAAACGAAACCCGGGTCATGGTTGAAAGTTTTTTCCAGCTCTCCGCGTAGTTATCTTCAGGTTACCCAACCTGAACATCCTGCGCCCCGTGAAGACGGACGCAAACCCTGAACAATGAGACTGCACAATCGAGGAGAATCGACATGAGAAACCATTGCCTGAATTTAGCTGCCGCAGTTGCTGCAATTGCCTGCATTGCCGGAAGCCCTGCCTTCGCGGAGGAACTGCCGCCCTACAATCCGGTCATTGATCCCGCCAACTTTGTCAGCGAGATCACCAACCCGTATTTTCCGTTGAAGCCCGGCACGGTCTTCAAATTCGAAGGCACACGTGACGGGGTGGCGCGCCGTGATGACATGACAGTCACTGACGAAACCAAGATAATCATGGGCGTCAAAACTGTTGTCGTGCGCGATGTCGCCTCGTCCGACACCGAAATTGTCGAAAAAACCGTGGACTGGTACGCCCAGGACAAGGACGGCAATGTTTGGTACTTCGGTGAAGACACTGCCGAATTTGCCAATGGAAAAGTTACCAACACCGACGGCACCTGGATGGCTGGCGTTGATGGCGCAATTCCTGGCATCATCATGAAGGCCAAACCGACTGTTGGTGATGGTTATCGTCAGGAATACCGACCCGGCGTTGCCGAAGACTATGCCAAGGTCGTCAACATAGACGCAACGGGTGGCGGGCCATCCGGCAAATATGAAAAGGTGGTTGTAACCGAGGACACCGACCTTCTCGACAAGTCAAAGTTCGAGCACAAATGGTATGCACCGGGCGTCGGCATCATAGGTGTTGATGGCATGGTGGGCGGACACCACGAAATCCGCACGCTCAAAACCATCCTCAAGCCACAATAAACTCGAGCGCAGACATGACAGCCGCATTGGAAGCGCGAGGCCTCTATCACATCTACCACAAGGGACATGTGAACACGGTGGCCTTGCGTGGTGCCGAGGTGGTGCTTGAGCAATCTTCTTGGACCACCGTGATGGGCCCCTCTGGCAGTGGAAAGAGCACGCTCCTCCACATCCTTGCAGGATTAATGGAACCAAGCGCTGGTGTGGTGACGGTGGGTGGCGAGGATGTCACCCGCCTGCCACCGGCGGTCCGTGCCGCGTGGCGTCGCCGCAGTGTTGGCCTGGTGCTGCAGCGTGACAATCTTCACCCGCATCTGGACGCCTCTGAAAACATCGCACTGCCTCTGCGTATCCAGGGCCAGCATGCAGATGAGATCAGCACGCGCGTCACCTCACTTCTGCAGCAGACCGGGCTTTCGGCGCGCCAAACCCATCGCGTTGGCCAACTCTCCGGCGGCGAGGCCCAGCGCGTTGCCATCGCTGTCGCACTCGCTTCCAGCCCCCGCGTGCTGCTGGCAGATGAGCCGACAGGTGAGCTCGATGAAGCAACAGCTGAAGGCATTCTCGACCTGCTTGAAGACCTCAGGAAACGCGAAGGCATGGCAATCATGACCGTCACGCACAACAAGCAGGTGGGTGAACGCGCGGGCCACAGCCTGACCATGCGCGACGGAGTGCTGACCCATGGAACGTGAAACATCATTTGTACTGGAGGCGACAGGTCTCAACCGCACCTATGGCGAGACAACGCAGAAGCTTGCAGCATTGAAGAATGTCTCGCTCAGCGTTCCACGCGGCGAAGTCGTTGCCATCATGGGTCCCAGCGGATCGGGCAAAAGCACCTTGCTCTTCATCCTTGCGGGCCTTGACAGGCCCGATGCCGGATATGTGAAACTGGCCCAAACGGACTGGTCATCACTCAGCGGATCGAGCCGTGCCCAGTTCCGTCGCCGCAACTGCGGCTTCATTGCACAAGGCCTGTCCCTGCTGCCGCAGGCAACGGCAGCGGAGAATGTCGAAGTTCCATTGTTGCTGGATGGGGTGGAGCCATCGCAGCGCAGCCGCAGGGTGTCCGAGGCGTTGGAACGCGTCGGACTGACCAATCTTGCGGGCTCCCTCACCGACGAACTGTCGGGTGGTGAACAGCAACGCGTGGCAATCGCCCGCGCACTGGTGTTGCGGCCCGCAGTCCTGTTGGCCGATGAACCAACGGGAAGCCTTGATTCCGTCACGGCCCAATCAGTTGTCAGCTATCTCGTGGAGGAAGCCCGGGAGCGGAATACGGCGGTGATCCTTGTCACCCACGATCCGGCAATTGCCAGGCATGCCGGACGGATCGTCACCATGCATTCAGGAGAACTCACATGACAACGGCATCACCAAGCCTGCAAGGCAGTCGAAAACTGGTTGCATGGCTGCTGCGCCGGACCATGGCGCGTGCACCCTTGCGTCTCGTGCTTGAAGCGATTGCCGTGGCTTTTCCGGTTGCAATGCTCGCGGCAACGCTCTGGTATGTCGACGCTGCGGTACAGCAGATGACGCCCAATGCCTTGTCGTCCGTGCAAGTCGAGATGCGTGCTGTTGCGAAGTCTCTCGATGCCGACATCGTTGACGTCAGCAAGAAACTTGCCGCTACGCCGGAAGTGCAACTTGCCGAACCTTTCGCGGCGGCAAAGGTTCTTATTCAGTCTGGGGATTCGGGGCAGATGACGGCCCGGCTTTTCGCCGTAAACCCGGAATATCTGGCAGGGCATCCCTGGATCAAAACCGTTGAGGGTTCGCTTGGCCAAGGTGTCATGCTCAGCCAGTCAACCCATGCCACACCAGGATTTGAAACCGCAAAGTCCATTACCATCACATTGCCGGGCGATGCGCCGGAATTCAGCCTGGAGTTGCCTGTGGGTGGTGTTGCGGATCTGCGCGATGCAACAACCTGGTTCTCAATTCCCTATGGCGAAGTGCAGGGTGACATTGTCACTGTGCCACGCGCCGTCATTATCGACTTCAAGACTTACGAACAAAAATTGCTGCCGGTCCTGCGTGAATGGGCCAAGGTCGGCGGATTGCCGCCCTTCGATCCGGGATCATCCGAACTTCCTTCGGCCAATCTCGAATCCCACGTCTCGATCAACCATGACATCTATCCGCCGGACCCTGGCATGGCCCAGCTCTGGTCCAGCAAATTG
>JANONM010000585.1:0-1561 GCA_031420855.1 Hyphomicrobiales bacterium | reverse complement strand
CGTCACATTGTCCCAATAGCGATCAAGAATAAAACCTGCCATCAAGGTTTGCAGCAAGAGAACTGGCACGATGAGGATCAGCATGGCCCTGCGATAAAGCCCGCTCGGCGCATAGTGCTCCAGCCAGCGGTTAAAACGGTGGTAGAAGCTCGGGCTTGCTGGAAACTCGTTCATGTCAATCCCTTTCGGCAAAGAGGCAATAACCTTGGCCCCGCACGGTTTGCAGGTGTACCGGATTTGCCGGGTCGATTTCAATTTTTTGCCTGAGGCGATTGATTTGCACGTCGATGGCGCGCGCCCCATCGCTGCCGCCCTCCATCTGGAATTCGCCCCGTGGCACAGGTTGTCCTGCCCGTTGTGCCAGAATGCGTAGTATATCTTTTTCCCGTGTCGTCAGATGAATGCGTTCACCCCGACCCAGCAATTCAGCATTTTCCATGTCAAATACGTGAATCCCAAAACGCAACTTGCGCACGGATGGCTTTCCCGGTTCGACGCGCCGCAACAGGTTGCCGAGGCGCAGCAGCAATTCCTCGGGTTCGAAAGGTTTTCCAAGGTAGTCATCGCTGCCATGGGACAGGCCCTGAATTCGATCAGCCGAATCCGTGAGGGCCGACAACATGAGGATCGGCACAGTGTTGCTGTGGTCCCGGATGTGCTTGGCCAAGGCGGGACCGGATTCACCCGGCATCATGTTGTCGAGAACGATAACATCAAAGGCCAGGCCCTGCATGGCCTTGCGGGCTTCAGCCGCATTGGCGGCACTGCTGACCCGGTAGCCATGATTGCTGAGATACAGTGCCAGCAATTCTCGAATGCGGCGATCATCATCGACGATCAGGATATGGCTCTCGTTGCCACTCATCCGGCCTCCGGTGTTGCCTTGTCGGCCCGCTGCACCCACAACTCGGCAGCTTCGCGGTTTTCGGGGTTGATCAATTGCAAAAACAGCTCCCGGTACAGATTGCCATCAAGCTCACCCAAATGGGCCACGGCAATTTGAAAGCGCCTGATTTGCGGTCTCATCAGTTTTTGCCAGAGTGCATGGCCGCTTGCCGTGAGATAAAGCAAGCGCTGCCGCCGGTCTTCCGGTCCGGCCTTTTGAAAAACATGATTTTTTTCAATCAATTCTTTCAGCACGCGACTGAGACTTTGCTTGGTAATGCGCAACATGTCGAGCAATTGTGCCACCGTCATGCCGGGACTGCGACCAACAAAATGCAGAACCCGGTGATGGGCCCGTCCAAATCCCAGACCCTCCAGAATCTGGTCCGGTTCAGCGACAAAATCCCGGTAGGCAAAGAACAACATCTCCACCAACGCCGCCGCTTCATTTTCACCCAATGCTTGCAATTTATTTATGTCAGTCATGTTGACATATTATTCCTGTGTGATACTTTTGTCTTCCAATATGCTGTATCGCACGACAATGCTGCAATGCACAACCACGATAGGACTTCGCCATGAGCATTTTACCCTTCGATAAACGCGACGGCTCGATCTGGTTCAATGGCGACGTCATTCCGTGGCAAGAGGCCAAAGTGCATGTGCTGACCCATGG
>JANONM010000584.1:0-2659 GCA_031420855.1 Hyphomicrobiales bacterium | reverse complement strand
CAGAACATCACACAGCACCAGGGCGGTTTTTTCCAGCCAAGGCGTGCGGCGCAGGGTTGACATGTCGGGCTTCAATACAAAATCGCCATAGCCCTTGTCCCAGCCCGTGGCCTTGTAGCCGGGCACCGGTTCCATTTCGATATCAACGCCGAGCAGATAATTGCAGGCGTGGGTTTCTGCATATCCGCCATCGGCAAAAAATTCGCCATGAAAGCGTTTGCCGAGGAGACGTCCCTGCAAGTCCACCATGGCTGCGACCACGGTATCGATGGTGCCTGCCTTCACTTCTTTTTTAAGCTCTTCAAGTGTGAGCATGCCTGTGGCCATCATAGTCTCCCTGTTTTATCTGGCGGCTTGCATGAGCGGAACAGAAAGCCTGTGGGCCCATTCCTGCTGGCCGCGTTGGTGTTCAATCAAATCGTTGCGAATTTCGATCATGAGGTGCCGAAGGCCGCGCGGTGCCGCATGCACGTTCATCAGGTGCATGACGCCGTCTTTGGGTCCGTAGGGTTCATTGAGCTGGGTATTGACGCCGGCAAATGACTTGACCAGCGCATTGGCCAGCCAGGCATCGCGATCAAACAGCAGGCCTAATTCCACACTGCGTTCGCGACCCTTATAGGTGCGCGTGAAGCTGTGAACTGAAATGGCAATGGTGCGTTGGCCATGGGCGGCGTGGCGGTCCAGCACGCCTGCAACCGCGTCCATGAAGGGACGATAGATTTCATTGATGCGGAAAAGTTTTTGCCGTGCTGTCAATTTGAGATTGCCAGGAATGGCGTGAACTTCACTCAACGCCGGAATGGCACCTTCGGCCTCGGGCGGGCGGTTGCAATCATAGGCAAGGCGCGAATAATTCTGCAAGATGAGGGGCGCATCAAGATGCTTGGCGAGAAGCCTTGCAGTGCCAGCGGCACCTATGTCCCAGGCAATGTGGCGCTGCAAGTCTGCTTCTTGCAAGCCCAGTTTACCCAAGCTAGCGGGAATGCGATTTGAGGCGTGTTCGCAAATCAACACATAGGGTGATGTGCCCGTTTCATTCATGATGTCGGCGGGGTGTGGTTCACCTTCGCCCAATAATCGTTCCATGGTCACCTGACTTTTGCCGATCATCACAGAACAAGGGGGGCTTTGTCAAAACCAGTCCTCACAAGTCGGTGTTGCCACACCTGTTTGCCGTTTCACGTCTTGCAGATGACGCTTGCAGGTCGGAATGCCGACGTTCGGTGTGTTCTAAGCGACGCAACATGGAAATGACATTTGACCATATCATCGTGGGTTCTGGCTCGGCTGGGTCTGTCATGGCGTACCGACTCAGTGAAGCCGGCCGGTCGGTGCTGGTTTTGGAATATGGTGGGACTGATCGTGGACCCCTAATCCAGATGCCATCAGCACTGGCCATTCCGATGAATATGAAGCAATATAATTGGGGATTTGAAACCGAACCGGAGCCGCATCTGGGTGGGCGCAGGCTTGCCACGCCACGCGGCAAGGTGGTGGGCGGTTCGTCGTCGATCAATGGCATGGTTTATGTGCGCGGTCATGCCCATGATTTCGATACATGGGAAAAAATGGGGGCCAAGGGTTGGGGTTATCGTCATGTGCTGCCCTATTTCAAGCGTATGGAGTCTTCAAAAGGCGGCGAGGAGGGCTGGCGCGGCACTGATGGTCCCATGCATGTCCAGCGCGGCACGAAACTCAATCCGCTTTATCAAGCCTTTATTGATGCCGGAGCAGAGGCCGGTTATCCGGTGACGGCTGATTACAATGGCCATCAGCAGGAAGGCTTTGGGGCCATGGAAATGACGGTGCATCGGGGTTTCCGCTGGTCGGCGGCCAATGCCTATCTCAGGCCAGCCCGAAAAACCGGGCGCGTCAAACTCGTCACGCGCGCCTTGGTGCAACGGGTGATCATTGAAGGTCGCAGAGCAGTTGGCGTGGAATATAAAAAGGCTGGCAAACTTCACCAGGTGTTCTGTGGAGGCGATGTCATCCTTGCGGCTTCCACGATCAATTCGCCGAAGATTTTGCAACACTCAGGCATTGGGCCTGCTGCCGTGTTGAAAGCGGCGGGTGTTCCTGTCATTCATGATCTCGCAGGCGTTGGTGAAAATCTGCAGGATCATCTGGAGGTTTATTTTCAGGTCAAATGCAAGCAGCCGATCACCCTCAATGGCAAACTCAACATTTTGTCCAAGGGCATGATCGGGGCGGAGTGGATGTTGTTCCAATCGGGTTTGGGATCAACCAACCACTTTGAGAGCTGCGGATTTATTCGCTCGCGGGCTGGCATTGACTATCCGGATATCCAGTATCACTTCATTCCCGCAGCCGTGCGCTATGACGGCAAGTTGGCTTTCCCCGGTCATGGGTTTCAAGTGCATGTGGGGCCGATGCGCAGCACGTCGCGGGGCCATGTGCGGATTCGTGGCAACCAACCCGATGAAAGCCCGGAAATTCTTTTCAACTACATGTCGCATCCCGACGACTGGACAGAATTTCGCAGCGCCATCCGGCACACACGCGAAATCATGCAGCAAAAGGCGCTGGAGCCTTTCCGCGCCGAGGAGATCCAGCCGGGATCAAATGTGCAGTCGGATGATGAGATCGATGGCTTCATTCGTGAACACTGCGAAAGCGCCTATCATCCCTGTGGCAC
>JANONM010000583.1:0-3130 GCA_031420855.1 Hyphomicrobiales bacterium | reverse complement strand
AAAGAAGACTTGCCGTGGGAGGCAGCTTTCTTGGCGGGGAAGATCCACGCTGACTATCGTAGAAAGGGAGGTCAGAAAACCTTGGCGATGCCAGATTTTCTCGTGGGAGCACATGCTGCGGTCAGAGGGTATCGATTGCTGACGCGTGATGCGGCACGTTTTAAGACTTATTTTCCGCATGTTGAATTGATCACGCCGGATACGCATCCATGAGAGACTTCGCATGATTGGAAAACTCAAAGGACGCATCGACTCCACGGGGCCTGATTGGGTATTGGTGGATGTGGGCGGCGTTTGTTATTTTGTTTCATGTTCTGGAAAAACTTTGGGTGCCTTGCCGGGTGCGGGCGAGGCCTGCGAAATTCACACCGACATGCTGGTGAGCCAGGACAATATCCGTCTGGTTGGATTTGCGACCGTGCTGGAGAAGGAATGGTTCAAGCTTTTGCAATCGGTGCAAGGGGTTGGGGCGCGGGTGGCGCTGGCGATATTGACGGTGCTGTCGGCAGGTGAATTGGCGTCGGCGATTGCCTTGCAGGACAAGGCAATGATTGGTCGCGCCAATGGGGTTGGAAAGAAACTGGCGGAACGCATTGTGTTGGAATTGAAAGACAAGGCCCCGGCCTATACGGCTGGAGATATCGGTTTGGGTGCGATTGCCGCAGAACTGGCCGCGCCCAAATCATCGGCGGTGACAGACGCTGTTTCGGCACTGGTGAACCTGGGTTATGGCCAGTCGCAAGCCGCGATGGCGGTTGCTGCTGCCCTGCGCAAAGGCGGCGATGACCAGCCCACGGAGAAACTGATCCGTGCCGCGCTGAAAGAGTTGGCGACGGGATGAGATTGCACGAGTTTGCCACATCACTCACCTCGCATCACGGCAGGGATATCGCATCTGAGCAAAGGGACCTCATCCGCCCCGTTGGGGCACCTTCTCCACGAAGGCGTGGAGAAGGGACAAAACCCAACATGTCGTCCCTTCACCATCGCAGATGGAGAAGGTGGATTGGGCGAAGCCCGAGACGGATGAGGTCCCTTTGGTGGCTATGTGCGGTCGCCCTGTGCATCGCGGGTAGGGGTGAAAGTTTGGCATGACTCGCACCATCCTGGATCAGTCCCTCAAACCTGAAGACGCACTTGACACGCATTTGCGTCCGCAGAAGCTTGATGAGTTTGTCGGGCAGACCAAGCAGAAGCAAAACCTTCGGGTGTTTATCGCGGCGGCAAAATCGCGCAACGAAGCGCTGGATCATGTTTTGTTTGCCGGGCCGCCGGGCTTGGGTAAAACTACGCTGGCGCAGATCATGGCGCGGGAGATGGGGGTTAATTTCAAATCCACGTCCGGCCCCGTCATCGCCAAGGCGGGAGATTTGGCCGCACTCCTCACCAATCTTGAAGACCGGGATGTTTTGTTCATCGATGAAATTCACCGCCTGAATCCGGCCGTTGAAGAAATCTTGTACCCCGCCATGGAAGATTTTCAGCTGGACCTGATCATTGGTGAAGGGCCAGCTGCCCGCAGCGTCAAGATCGATCTGGCGAAGTTTACGCTTGTGGGGGCGACCACCCGTACGGGGTTGTTGACGTCCCCCTTGAGGGATCGCTTTGGCATTCCCATCCGGCTGGATTTTTACAACGAGGAAGAACTGCTCGACATTGTCAGACGGGGTGCGCGCATCCTGCAAATGCCGGTGACAGAAGATGGCGCACGGGAAATTGCCAGACGTTCACGCGGCACACCGCGGATTGCGGGTCGGCTGCTGCGCCGGGTGCGGGATTTTGCATCAGTTGCCGGACATGCTGAAATCGATGTGGACTCTGCCGACAAGGCTTTGCAGGCGCTGGACGTTGACCATGCCGGGCTTGATGGGCTGGATCATCGCTATCTCAAATGTATCGCCTTGAATTTCGGCGGTGGGCCTGTTGGCATTGATACGATTGCAGCCTCGTTGTCAGAAAGCCGGGATGGCATTGAAGATGTGGTGGAGCCTTATTTGTTGCAACTCGGGTTTCTCAACCGCTCACCACGGGGCCGCATACTTACCCATCATGCCTTTAAGCACCTCGGGTTGGCGGTGCCGAACCGGGCAGAGATCACGCAAGGGGTTTTGCCGCTGGAGGAGGGGGAGTGATGAAATTGTTTTTCTCGTCATTCCAAACGTGCAGTGCAGCGAAGCGGAACAAGCGATTTGGAACCCAGCTTTCGCGGCGTCATGTGACGAACCAAAGCGGGGTTCCGTGTCGCGCCTGCGCTACGCTTCGGCTTGCACGGAATGACGGGGTTTTTTGGTGTTAACGGGAAAAATCACCAACGCCATCCACCATTTGCAAATGCGCGTCTATTACGAGGATACGGATTTTTCAGGTTATGTTTATCACGCCAACTATCTGAAGTTCTGTGAGCGGGCCAGGTCGGATTTCTTGCGGGTGGTCGGCATTGACCAGAACCAGATGATTGCCACGGGAACTGCATTTGTGGTGCGGCGGATGGTTTGTGAGTTTTTGCGGCCAGCCAGATTTGATGATGTCATCATTGTTGAGACGATGCCAACCAAAATGGCTGGTGCGCGCTTTGATTTGTCGCAGCGGGTATTGCGGGGGGCGGAGGTGCTTTTTACGACGGAAGTCACTGTTGCCATGATTGATCGACGCGGGCGGCCCATGCGTATTCCGCCCGACATGGCAGCAAAATTTGTGATCCCCCAAGCGTAACTACTTGTTAACCATAAATGATTCATCTGAAGCCATTGGCTGGAGGTCCTCGCCCGGCCCTTTGCTGATTCATGTGGATGCTCCAAATCTGCCGCAGAATCGACAGAATTTGACTGTTTAGGCGCTGGTTTGGCGTGGTCGCGCTTTGCGAGACGGAACGGGGGACAGTTCTGCCGCAATTGGGGATTTAAGGTCTGAGATGGAACAAATAGCTGAAACGCCTGCCGTTGGGGGTGCGAGTATTTCCTTATGGCATCTGGTCACGCAGGCTTCGGGCCCGGTTTTGCTTGTCATGATCGGCCTCGCATTGGCGTCGCTGTGGACCTGGGCCATCATATTTGAAAAGTTTTTTGCCTTTCGCAAAGTCAATGCGGGCAACGACAGGTTTGAGCAGTCGTTCTGGTCGGGCCAATCGCTG
>JANONM010000582.1:0-6218 GCA_031420855.1 Hyphomicrobiales bacterium | reverse complement strand
GAAACACCAAAACGTTCCGCATACAGAAGATCAGCGCCTGCATCAATCTGCGCCAACGCAGTTTCCTTGGCCTTGGGAGGATCGAACCACGAGCCGATAAAGGCCACAAGGAACGTGGCATCGGCGCGGGTTTCCTTGACACCAGCCATGAAGGCATTCATCAACCGGTTGACTTCCGGAATTGGATAACCCCCCACCATGCCGATCTTGCCGGACTTGGTCATGGCACCAGCCACAATGCCCGAGAGATAGGAGGCATCCTGGATATAATTGTCAAACACCGCGAAGTTTGGATGGGCCGCAGCATCCGGCTTGAAGGATGAGCCGATGAGGAACGAGATTTTGGGATAGTCCTTGGCCACCGCACGGGCCGCGTCTTCAACCGCAAAGGCTTCGCCGATAATCAATTGCTGGCCCGCCTCACAATATTCGCGCATGACGCGCTCGTAATCGGTGTTGGCAACTTTTTCTGAGAACACATAGTCGATGTCGCCGCGCCCCTTGGCGGTCATGGCGGCCTTGTGAATGCGGCTCACCCATTGTTGCTCAACTGGAACCGTATAAATCGCGGCAGCCTTGGTGGCACCCGACGCACGGCTGATCCCCGTCATGCCCGGTATAAATGGCAGCGCCGCACCGGCAGCAGCGAATTTCAAGAGATTGCGACGATTGGTTTGAAAAACATTGTGAGACACGTGAATTCTCCCTGTGAGGCACCATTGACCGCGAGGACTATGACACCGGAAAAAATACTTGTCCACACGGTCAACAAGCAGGAGAAAAATTGGTGGGCCCGGCAGGACTTGAACCCGCAACCAGACGGTTATGAGCCGTCAGCTCTAACCATTGAGCTACAGGCCCACCGATGCTCCCGTTTTTTCGGGCGCGGAAGGGCAGCTACTACATTTTCAAGCGCCATGCTATAGGGGCCTGATGAAAAGCAAAAACCTGACCCCGGAAGCGGCTGTGGCCAGCCTCATAGAACTCCACACCAAAGCCTGTGCCAGCCTGAAATCCAGTCTGGAGATTTTCCTTCAGGATCGCAAAATACCCGGTGCGGCACAACGCGCACTTTGGCGGTATCCGGAATTGCGGGTGACCTATCTGGCAAATGGCTTGCAGCCAACCATTGACCGGGCCTACGCCAAATTCCAGGGCCCCGGCGTCTATGCTACCACCATCACCCAGCCCCTGCATTTCAAGCGTTATCTGCTGGAACAGCTCACCCATCTGGTGAATGACTATGGCGCCACCATCGAAGTTGGTCCATCGGATCAGGAAATTCCCTATCCCTATGTTGTCGACAAGGGTGATGATCTGGGTGCTGGCGGCATTTCCGCGGCTGCACTCGCCCTGCATTTTCCGGTACCGAGACTTTCGCAAGTGGGCGACGAAATTGCCGACGGCATTTGGGAGGCGAAAGATGGTGTGCCCCTGCCGCTCGCACTTTTTGATGCGGTCCGCGTGGATTATTCCCTGAAGCGGCTGCAACATTATTCCGGCACCCATTGGTCGCTGACCCAGCCGTGGATATTGTTTACCAACTACCATCGCTACGTCGACCAGTTTATTGGATGGGCAAGATCCAAACTGGACGAGGATGACATCTACGACGCGCTGCACGTGCCGGGTGGCGGAAAATTGATCCGTGGACTGAGCGATTCCGAAGTATCGCACATCCTTGTGCAATCACACTGGCACAAATTCCAGATGCCGGCCTATCACCTCTCGCGGACAGATGGCAAAGGCGGCACCACTTTGGTCAACATCGGCGTTGGTCCCTCCAATGCCAAAACCATGACCGATCATCTGGCCGTATTGCGTCCCCATGCCTGGCTGATGATTGGCCATTGTGGCGGTCTTCGCCAATCCCAGCGGATTGGTGATTATGTTTTGGCCCATGCCTACCTCCGGCAAGACCGGATTCTTGATAGCTTGGTGCCCCCCGATATTCCCATTCCCGCCCTCGCCGAAATCCAGTTGGCCCTGCAGGGAGCGGCAGCCGATGTGACGGGCGAAAAAGGCGAAGCCCTTAAGTCGCGGTTGCGCACCGGAACCGTGGTCACCAATGATGACCGCAACTGGGAACTGCGCTGGACCCAGGAAAGAAAACGCATCAACCTTTCAAGGGCCATCGCCGTTGACATGGAATCCGGCACGCTCGCCGCCCAAGGCTACCGCCTGCGCGTACCCTATGGCACGCTGCTTTGTGTGTCCGACAAACCCTTGCATGGCGAAATCAAATTGCCGGGTGCTGCCAATGCCTTTTATGACCGGGCTGTCGGCGAACATCTGCTGATTGGCCTCGCTGCCATCGAGCGCTTGCGCGAGGACCGTGCAGGCCTGCATTCCCGCAAACTCCGCAGCTTCGATGAGCCGCCATTTCGGTGACGCCTTAATCCTGCCGATATTTATTCCTATGTCGTCGGGCCAAGGAGAACGCCATGTTGAAATTTGCTGCCACGGCCCTGTTGATCGTTCCATTGATGATTCTGGCCACCCTCCAACCGACATTCGCCGAGGAGGCCAAACTGCTGCGTTCGATTGCAATTTCCGGTCATGGCGAAGTGCAGGCGGTGCCTGATCTGGCGCAGGTTTCCATGGGAGTCACCAGCTTTGGCAAAACCGCCCGGGAAGCTTTGGACGGCAATACCAAAGCCATGCAAAATTTGCTGGCCAGCTTGAAATCCGCCGGCATCGACAACAAGGACATCACGACGTCGAATTTCTCCGTCGGTCCGCGCTTCGACTACGGCGAAAACAATGGCCAGCCGCCGAAGCTTGTGGGCTATGATGTGAACAACATGGTGACAGCCATCGTCCGGCAAACCGACAAACTGGGGGCCGTTCTCGACAAGGCCGTGTCAGCCGGTTCAAACCAGATCAATGGCATCACCTTCACTGTATCCACGGCTGATCTGCTGCTGGATGAAGCCCGCAAGACCGCCATCGCCGAAGCCCGCCGCAAGGCTGAAATCTATGCCGGAGCTGGTGGTTTCGCGCTGGGGAATATTTTCTCCGTAAGTGAAGGCGGCGGCTATCAGCCCCCCGTGGTCTACGCCACCAAAGCCCGCGCCGAATCCGCCGATGTCCCCATTGCCCAAGGCGAACAGACGCTTTCAGTTGATGTGAATGTGGTTTGGGAGATCAAGTAGGATTTGTAGTAGTTGTGGGTGCAAAAACCAACTCCACCAGCCCTTCGAGGCCCGCGAAGGCGCGGGCACCGTGCGTGACAGCTTTGGCGCGAGAACCGAACAACGGGTAACAGCTGCGTAAAAATCTTTGGGAAAACCAATTCCAATTGCCAACATCATGTTCTAACAATCTCCCATGCCGATTTGTGAACGCGATCCCTGGCGGTTTCAGTATTTTGAGAATGTCGCTTGCCCGGACGATGTTTTCATTCCTACTGATGATATAGATGCCTGGCCCTGGTATCCTGAATATCGGTGGGTCTATGACAAGCTGAAAATCGCTGCCTCACAGAATCTCCCGTGTGGCCCCCATGGTGTCGAACCGCCATCCTATCCGGTGTTTTCCAAGCCCATCATCAACTTGAAAGGCATGGGGCTTGGCAGCCGCATCATGAATTCATCCCTGGAAATGCAACACCACAGCGCGGCAGGGCATTTCTGGATGCCGCTTTTGCAAGGCGAGCACATTTCCACCGACGTCGCGGTCGTGCAAGGCGAGGCCAAATGGCTGTGCCATGCGGCAGGCCAACCCTGGCTTGAAGGCATGTTCAAGCACTGGGTGATTGAGTCAGGACAACGTGCTGGATTGGCTCAATATTTGACCGACTGGATTGCCCGGCTTTTGCCCACCTACACAGGCATGCTGAACTTCGAAAGCATCGGCGGCAGCATCATCGAAGTGCATCTGCGCTTTGCCGATCAATGGTGCGATCTCTATGGCCGTTCGTGGTTTGATGCCTTGGTGGGACTTTATGCCAAGGGCCAGTGGCACTTGGAAAATACACCGCAGATGCCCGGCTATTCGGTGCCGTTGTTTGCCAGACACGGCACTGTGCCAAAACATCCAGCACCAGCCTTACAATCCCGAATCCGCGCCCTGCCCCACATTTCAAGTCTGCAAATCACCTTCCACGAAAACAAAAGCGGCAAGGACCACCCCATGCCCCCCGGCGGCTTTCGATTGGGTTTGATCAACTGCACAAACCTCGAAGCCGGCTTCGCCGCCAGGCGATTGCTGGCTACAGGTTTTCCCGGTTGTGAAATGATGATCCCGTCAAAAATTGACTAAACCAGCCCCCAACGATTCTCCACCTCATCATAAACATGCAGTTCCCCCAGTCCGATATCAAACCAGGCCCCATGCAAACTTACTTCGCTTTTTTTCTCGCGCATGCGAATCCACGGGAAGGTGCGCAAGTTGGCGAGGGAATGTTCGACGGATGCATGCTCCACCGCCGTTTGCAGATCATGGCCATGGCCGTCTTCAATTTCATCACGCACGGCTTCAGCCACGCCTTTGACATCCGACATCCACTTGCCGATGAAATCACTTTCCGCCAACGGATCGCCACCATTCACAATGGCACCAATGCCGCCACAACGGCCATGGCCCATGACAACCACGTGCGGTACTCCCAAAGACAACACGGCAAATTCAATGGCTGCACTGGTGGAATGGTGCTTGCCATCCGGCGCATAGGCCGGCACCAGGTTGGCCACATTGCGCAAAACGAAAATCTCGCCGGGGCCCGCATCGAATATGGTTTCGGGTGCTGCCCTTGAATCGCAGCATGCGATGATCATGACAGTCGGCTTTTGCGTCCCCGCGCCCAACCGCTTGTAACGCTCCGCTTCATCGGCGTAACGCCCATTGCGGAAATTGCCGTAGCCATCAAGTAACTTCTTTGGAAAATTCATGCTTCGCGCCTCTGATGTTTTTTCGCCAGTCTTATAGAACACTTGCCGCTCCTTGCCCAGACACGCTAAGCGAGATGCCATGGCCACCATCACAACGCTGTTCCCGACCCATATTTACCGTGCAGACAAAACCATTCCAGCGCTTCTCAATGGAGCTATCGAAGTGGCTGCACTGGAATTGGCCGAAAATGACATTCCGGGACTCGCCTGGTGTGAGAAACACGGCTATCCCGGCTATACTTCCTATGGCTCCATGCACAATCTCGCAGACCATCTCGCGGACTTCAAAAAACTGGTGAAGATCTTTGACGTCCACGCCGCAGCTTTTGCCAAGGCCCAGCATTGGGACATCGGCAAACGCAAGCCCGTCTGCGATTCGCTGTGGGTGAATGTCTTGCCCGAAGGCGGCAGCCACACCGGTCACATCCACACCAACAGCGTCATCAGCGGCACCTGCTATGTGAAAGTGCCAGCAGGCGCAGGCCCCCTCGTCTATGAAGACCCGCGGCTTGCCATGATGATGGCCGCCCCGCCCCGCAAAGCCAACGCCCCGGAAGAATTCAAATCCCAGGTGGCCTTCATGCCGGAAGCTGGTTCTCTGTTCCTGTGGGAAAGCTGGCTCCGCCACGAAGTGCCTTTGAACCGCGCCGCAGGTGAGCGCATTTCCGTGAGCTTCAATTATGTGATTGATTGAAGGCGTTTAGCCTTCATCCTCAATATGAAAGCTGTGCAGCAGCCTGTGAAGCGCCGGGGCCAGAACAAGTCCGGCAACAGCGAAAAACAACAGACCACTCACCAAAGCATATAGGCCTTCGAAGAGCTGCCCGCCGGTGCTGTGTAAGGAATCCAGCGGTCCCATGCCGGAGAGAATCATCGCGGCATTAGCGAAGGCCTGCACAACACCCATGCCGCCAAAATACATATATCCAGCCATGCCAATTGCCAGTGCGATGCCAATAATCAGTAACCCCCACCAGGCGTTCCGCCACACACGGGTCGCAAACTTCTTGCGTGACGCCAACTTCCCCATAACTAGTTTGCGAAAATCCGCTCACCCGATTGATCAATAATCATTTGGCCTTTTGAAATGGCAATATCAGCGGCTTCGTCTTTTGAGGTGAACTTGTCGGCCCTCACAAATGTATGCTCGTGGCCGTCTTTCGAAATCCGCCCTGCCAATTGCCATTGGCCCCCGTCCTTATAAGGCGCTGCTTCAATCAAGAAGCCCTTGTACTCCAGCGTCTTGACCGCCCCCGCAGCCGAAGCGCCTTCGCTGGATGAAAACCACTTGGACCAGAAAGCCATTTGCCCATTCCCTTCGTACAC
>JANONM010000581.1:0-2805 GCA_031420855.1 Hyphomicrobiales bacterium | reverse complement strand
ATCGGCGAGTTTGCCTGGTCGCGCTTTGAACCCAGCCGTGATGCTTTTGACTGGGGCTGGCTTGATCGCGCCATTGAAACACTTGGCAAAGCGGGGCTGAAAGTTGTTCTCGGCACGCCCACCTGCACGCCACCCAAATGGCTGGTTGACGAACATCCCGAAATTATTCCGGTTGATGAACAAGGCCGCCCCCGCGGCTTTGGTTCGCGCCGCCACACCACATTTTCTGCGCAGGCGTGGTGGCGCGAATCCCGTCGCATCGTTGAGATTCTCGCCCGTCGCTATGGCAACAATCCCTATATCGATGGCTGGCAGACCGACAATGAATATGGCTGCCACGACACGATCCTGTCCTGGGGACCGGAAGATCTCAAGGCTTTCCGCCTGTGGTTGCGAAACCGTTATCAGTCACCTGAGCAGTTGAACGCGGCCTGGGGCAATGTTTTCTGGTCGATGGAAGTGCAGGAGTTTGACCAGATCAGTTTGCCAAATCTCGCCGTCACTGAAACAAATCCGGCGGCCAAACTGGACTTCTGGCGTTTCCATTCAGAGCAGGTGGTTGGCTACAACCGCATGCAGTGCGACATCATCCGCAGCCATTCACCAGGCCGCTGGATCACCCACAACATGATGGGCTTTTTCAATGATTTCGATCATTGGGAGTTGGGCAGAGACCTCGACATTGCCTCATGGGATTCCTACCCTGTGGGGTTCACCGAGCGCTTTCCCTTCAGCCAAGCTGATCATGTGCGCTGGGCCGAAACCGGCCATCCTGATATTGCTCCCTTCTTCAATGACCTCTATCGCGGCGTCGGGCGCGGTCGCTTTTGGGTGATGGAGTTGCAGCCCGGTCCGGTGAATTGGGCACCATGGAACCCTGTGCCAAAACCCGGCATGATCCGGCTCTTTACATGGGAAGCCCTTGCCCATGGGGCTGAGGTTGTCAGTTATTTCCGCTGGCGTCAGGCGGTATCAGGACAAGAGCAAATGCATGCCGGTCTCAATCTTCCGGGCCTGCATGAACTGTCACAAGGCGGGCGGGAAGCCGCACAGGTCGGCAGGGAACTCCTCAGTTTGGAACCATTGCCACCAACGAACAAGGCCGACGTGGCCATCGTCTATGACTACGAAGCCTCATGGATCACCCGCATTCAACCGCAGGGCAAAGACTTCGATTTTGCGGTGCTGATGTTCCGCTGGTACGAGGCGGTCCGCAAGCTCGGACTTGATGTGGATTTTCTGCCCCCCGGCGCAAGCCTTGCCGGTTACAAACTCGTCCTCGTCCCCACGATGCCCTATATCAACGACGCGGCAGAACGCGCCTTTGCCGAAAGCCAGGGCATTGTGCTCTATGGCCCACGCAGCGGATCAAAAACCCGCCATCACGCCATTCCGGCAAACCTGCCACCGGGTCCACTTGCCAGTTTGGTAAAGGCCCGTGTCTTGCAAGTGTCGTCCCTGCGGCCAGGTCTGGTTGAAAAAGTCCAAGGCAAAGTCACAGGCCCAGCGTCGCGATGGCGCGAGACCTTGGATGTACACGGTGCTGAAACCCTTGCCCGATTTGACAATGGTGATGCGGCCTTCGTGGCAGCCGACAATCACCACTATCTCGCTTGCTGGCCGGACGAGAAGCTGCTCAATTCAGTCATGAAACTTCTGGCCGCCAAAGCCAAACTCAAGACCCTGGCGCTGCCTGATGGCATCAGGCTGCGCCGCCGCGGCAACCTCCTGTTTGCCTTCAACTATGGCAACAAGCCATGGAAGCTCACGGCTGGCAAAACCGTCGTATTGGGAAAACGTGAAATCCACCCCCAGGATTTGGCGATCGTGGAAATTTCATAAAGGTCTTTTTCCAGCCTCAAAGTGCCACAAAAACCATTGGCTGTCCGTGGCCTCCGCTTGTCGCTTGACTCCGCTTGCCATTGCGCAGGAATATCGGAGTGCTGTTGCAACACGCGAGGGAGGACTGAAATGCAGAATCCATTCATCTGGCACGACCTCATGACATCGGATGTTGAGGCCGCCAAAGCCTTCTATGGTGCAGTTGTCGGCTGGACCTTTGAGGCGCAAATGCCGGACTACCTTGTGGCCCAAGCCGATGGCGGACAATGGATTGTCTCGGCCTTTGATCCGCAAGGCGGCAGTTTCCAGCTTGTCAGCGCAACAAAATAGGAGGTCTTGACCATGCCCTACACCCTGAATTTTCATCGCGTCCTGAAAGCCCCGCCTTCCCGCGTTTACAAGGCCTTCCTCGATCCCGCTGCGGCGTGCAAATGGCTGGCACCGGCGGGTTACACCTGCACCGTTCATCATATGGACGCCAAAGTCGGCGGCACCTTCCGGATGACGTTCACGGAATTTGATTCCGGCGGCAGCAACAGTTTTGGTGGCACCTACCTTGAACTCGTTCCCCATGAAAAACTGCGTTACACCGACAAATTCGACGATCCAAACCTTGCCAGCGAAATCATCGTTACCATCATTCTGAAACAGGTCTCCTGCGGCACCGACATGACCATCACCCAAGCCGGCGTACCCGACATCATCCCCATGGAAATGTGCCACCTCGGCTGGCAGGATTCACTGAAACAACTGGCACAGTTTGTTGAAGTGCTGGCACTGCCGACGTGACATCCACCCGCTTGGGCGGGAATAGTTTTATGTTACCACACAAACACGCCAATTGCCGTCATGTATGGACGGCCTCCTGTTTGCAAGTTGCTTTTTGGCTGGTTTGGCAAGAGGAGTGGAGCGGTCATGTATACGGCCTCTATGTGCAGCATTGGGCTGGGGGGCAAGATGTGT
>JANONM010000580.1:0-11502 GCA_031420855.1 Hyphomicrobiales bacterium | reverse complement strand
GTGAAGGCAACCACCGCCCTCCAACCCGATTCTTCATCGGGGAGGAGGTGGCCGAACGGCGGAGGTGGGGGAATTTATTGCAGGGCTTGCAACAAAGCCTCGTCAGGATAACTGTCGGCGGGCAGTCCCAATTTGATTTGCATGTCCTTGACGGCAGCCCGGGTGCCTGCACCAATCTTGCCGTCGATCTTGCCGACATCATAGCCCTTGCTTTGCAGGATTTCCTGCAGGGCCGTGACTTGCTCGTAAGCCAGGGGCTGAACATTTCCCCGGCCCTTGCCAACCCCCGGTGCCCCGGCGATGCGGGTGGCGAGATAGGCGGCGGTGGTCGAATAGACCAGGCTCTCGTTCCATTTCAGATAGGCTGTGGTGAAATTTTCATAGGCGAAAAAAGCTGGACCATTGCGACCCATGGGCAGCAGCAGGGAAGCCGGCACGCCATCGGCCTTGATGTTCTTGCCGCTGGCGGCCTTGACGCCCCAGGCCGCCCATTGCTTGCGGCTGTGCTGGATTGCGATATCAGCCTGATCCCATTGCAGTTCGGCTGGTACCTTGACTTCCTGCAACCAGGGTTGGCCCGGTTGCCAACCGTGTTTGCGCAGCAGATTGGCGGTGGAGGCGATGACATCGGGAATGCTGTTGCGCAAATCGCGTTTGCCGTCACCGTCAAAATCCACGGCACTTTCATTATAGTCATAGGCCATGAATTGGGTCTGGCCGATTTCACCAGCCCAGGCCCCGCGCATTTCATCATAGGTCAGGTCGCCTGCATCAAGCAGTTGCAAAGCGGCGATGAGTTGCGGTCGGAATTTTTCGGGACGGCGGCAATCCCAGGCGAGCGTTGCAATGGCGGGAATGGCGGGACTGTCGCCCATGAAACCGCCAAAATCGGTTTCCAGTGCCCAGAAGGCGGCAATGACCGGGGCGGGAACACCATATTTTTTCTGGACCGCATCAAATATCGCCTTGTGTTGCACCAGGATGCTGGCGCCTTTTTTGACGCGGGCTCCGGTTGCCATGCGCTGCTGGAATTGCAGGAAGCTTTGGGCGAAAACATTCTGGGCGCGGTCTTTTTTGATGATGCCGGGATCATATTTGACAGACTTCAGAATGGCGATTGATTCAGCACTGATACCTGCGCTTGTGGCTTCCTCGACCAGTTCATTTTTAAAGACATCAAAGCCCTTGGCGGAGTTTCCGCAGGTTGCCGCTGTTGCAGGAACAGCCAGGGCCAGGAAAGTTGCGGCAATCGCCATCGCCCTGAAGGACCTGAAGGACATGAAGGACATGAAGGACATGAAAGACATAAACTGAAATCTCCGGATCATTGTGGGGCTCGAATTGCCCAAGGCTAACAAACCAGTTCGGCGAATTTGAGGTGAGGTTTGCCCGGATTACGCCTTGTTGGTTAATGAAAAGTCATCCCGCCGGAGGGGTTGCCTCTGGCGGGATGTTCGTCAATCAGTGGTACTAGGCTCAGTTTTGGGCGCGAAATTCCCAAGGACTGACTTTGCCGTCCTTGTCCGTATCGGCGCTTGCAAGTTTGGCCTTTGCCTCGGCAAAGAATTCCACCTTGCTGATGCCAGCGTTCTTGTCGGTATCCAGCGTCACAAACTTGTCCTTGCGAACTTTCAAGACGGCAGCCGCTTCGTCGCTGTTGCCCCAGTTGAACCAGCCACCGCGATGGCCTCTTCCACCTTGGAAAGTGGTGAATTCTGTTTCGTTCAGGGATGCATCGCCATTCTGATCCATGCGGTTAAAGGCATGATCGGCAAGGCTTGCCGCTTCATCGTCGCCAATGACACCATCGGCATTGACGTCAATCAACCTTTGATGACCTCCGCGATGTTTGCTGCGGCCTTCACCATGACGTCCCCCGTGTTTGCGGCCATGATGGCCCCAACCCTGTTTGTCGTCATCTGGACCGCCATCCATCTGTTCAGTGCCTGCTGGTGGTGCGGGCGTGTCTGTGGCCTGCTGGGCCTTGGCCACACCGATTGCGGTGCTGAGCAACAGGGCTGAGGCAAGTGTAAGCTTTGCAATCGTATTCATGTTCGTCTCCTTGGGCTATCGATACCCATAAGACGCCGCCCAGACTGAATTCCGTCTGACGTTACAGAAGTTTAATAGTGATGGCTAAATGGTGGCGAGCGCCTGCTCAATGTCGGCGATCAGGTCATTGAGGTTTTCGATGCCGATGGACAGGCGTACCAGATTGTCGGGCACCGGGCTTGTGGTGCCTTCAACAGTCTTGCGGTGTTCGGCAAGGCTCTCAGTTCCGCCGAGGGATGTGGCAGGCAGCAACACTTTCAAGCTTGAACAGAATTTTCGTGCGCCCGCATAATCTGTTTTCAACATCAGAGACATCATGCCGCCGTAGCCATCGGTCATCTGCCGCTTGGCAATGTCGTGCTGGGGATGGCTGGCGAGGCCGGGATAAATCACGCCGTGCAATTTCGGATGATTGGCAAAATGGCGGGCAATGGCCATGGCATTGTTGGAGGCCTGGCGATAACGCACAAAAAGCGTGCGCAGCCCGCGCAACAGCAGCCAGCATTCAAATGGGGCAAGAGGCGCCGAGGTTTTGCCACGCAGCAGCAGCAAATCATCCCAGCGCGGGTCTTTCCGGGCGCAGATCAACGCGCCACCCAGCACATCGGAATGGCCGTTCAGATATTTCGTCACGGAATGAAAAACATAGTCTGCTCCCAGTGTCAGGGGCTGTGTCGTGACGGCTGCCGTTGTGGTGGCATCAACGGCCAGAATGGCACCGGCCCGGTGGGCTATTTCTGCAACGCCTGCAATATCGCTGACATCCCACATGGGGTTCGATGGGGTTTCAATCCACACCAGTTCGGTTTTCCCGGGCTCAATGGCGCTTGCCATGTCAAGCCCCGTCAGTGACAGGCTGATGCGGCCCTTGGCCTCGAGTTTTTGCAGCCAGAGCCTTGCGGCATAATACATGTTGGTGGGAGCCACCACATGGCCGCCATGAGAAATGGTTTCCACCAGCTGAAAAATCGCCGCCATGCCGGAGGGGTAGAGCAGACAAGCTTCGCCTTGTTCCAGCGCCGCCAGGGTTGCTTCGGCTTGCCACAGGGTGGGGTTGCCACCGCGTTGATAATCCGTCGGGATGAGGTTTTCATAATTTTCATCGCGGGCGAAAGTGGTGGAGAGATGGATCGGCGGCACCACGGCTCCGGTGGCGGCATCGGTGGCGTGCAACAATTGTGCGGCAATGGTTTCAGGACGGCGTCCATGATTTGATATCTGGTGGTTAGACATGTTGGCCCCCGTTGATGTGAAGTTCAGCGCCTGTCACATAGGACGATTGCTCCGTACACAGAAAATAAATTGCGCGTGCCACTTCTTCGGGTTGGCCGAGGCGGCGCAGGGGAATCTGCGGAATGATTTTTTCTGTGCCGGGCGACAGGATTGACGTCTCGATTTCGCCCGGTGAAATGGAATTGACCCGCACGCCATGGGGACCAAAATCATGGGCCATTTCCCGCGTCAATGAAGCCAGTGCGGCCTTGGAAGTCGAATAGGCGGCTCCGGCAAAGGGATGCACCTTGGTGCCAGCTATGGATGTCACATTGACCACAGCTCCCTTGGCTGCCTGCAATTCATGGAGCAGCCCGCGGGCCAGCATGATGGGCGCGAAAAAATTGATCTGGAACACGGTTTTCCAATCCTGTTCGCCGGTGGCGAGTGAATTCATCCGTGCACCACCCGCCAACTTGGGACTGACGGCGGCATTGTTAACAAGTGCGTCCAGCCGTCCCGCATGGTCTTGCAATTTCTCCCGCATGATGGCGATGGCCCGGTGGGTGTCATCGGAGGACGCAAGATCAAGCACGATATGATCTTCCGGCCCTGCGTCCCACGGGCAATTCTCCGGGAAGGGATGGCGCGAACAAGTAATAACCCGCCAGCCGTCTGAGGAAAAGCGCTTCACCGTGGCATGGCCAATGCCCCGTGAGGCTCCGGTAAGGATGAGAGTCTTGCGGGTGTCAGTCACGTTCGATCAATCGCCCTGTCACATACTTGTGGAGAATTGAATTAATCAAAGTCTGATAGGGCATGCCTTCATCACGGGCCTTCAATCGAAGTTTTCCAACAACCCGCGATGATACGCGCAAACTCAAGGGCAGTTTACGTTCTGTATTTTCGAGAGCTTGTTTCCATTCTTTGATGCGGGCTGGCAAATCTGGATCCGGTCGATAGTGGCCAGCAGCCAAAGCATCCTCGATTTCCTGTTCTTCGGGATCAAGCACCTGTCTCGAAATCAAGTCGTCAAGTTCTGCAGCCGTCATTTCTGTTGCTGGTTTAGCCATTTTTCACTCCATATTTTCTGTCGAGGTCCCGGCTGAAATACATGGTCTTCAGGAACCTGCATTGACCTTGCCTTGCGTATGGAACACCGACGCATCTGCCACCAACGCGAAAAACCATGATTCTTTCATGTGCTCTTGCAGGATCTGGATGCAAATAGTCGTCAACGATTTCACCTGCTGCGATAGCCTCTTCGGCCATGATAAAACTAAGGCGTCTCGCAACTTTGAGCCAGGCTTCCTTTTCGTCGTTCCATTGGATGTCTTCGATCACAATACATATCCCCATGACGGAAATACAATGTCAATGCAATGTATTTACGAATGGCGCGAGGTGGAGCCCGGAATTGCGAAGCGCCACAGACGGTGTTTGACAGCACCAATCGTGGACATTTTCGGGTGCGGTTGGAACTAAACAGCCACGTGGATTTCCTTAGCCGGACAGCAGTGCAACGCGTGCGATAATGACAAATATTGGAGATTTTTACCTTGAATTGCGTCCAGTGAAGTTGCCCCGTCAGGCATTGAAATCGGCATCAAATGATGCTATATCTGTGCTTCAACATGGAAGCAAAATCATGCGTACGACAATTGCCCTGGATGATGAACTTCTTGCCCTCGCGCAAGAATATACCGGCTTGAAGGAAAAATCAGCACTTGTGCACGAAGCATTGAAGGCCCTTGTGGCACGTGAAGCTGGGCGCAGATTGGCCCTGCTTGGCGGCAGTGATCCAGATGCAGTTGCTGCGCCGAGGCGCAGGTTTCCACCTGAATGATCCAGAATGATATTAGCTGACTCGTCAGTCTGGATTGATCACCTCAACAAGTCTGACCCAATATTTTTCCGTCTATTGCGGGAAGCGCAAGTCTTTGTGCATCCTTTCGTGATTGGCGAAATTGCACTCGGCAATCTCAAGAATCGCGACATTCAACTGGCACATATGAAGTTGTTACCTTTCGCAGATGCTGCGACGGATGAGGAGGTTCTGGTCATGATCCAACGCCACACCCTGTTTGGCAGTGGCATAGGCTATGTCGATGCCCATCTTTTGGCTTCTGCGCGCCTTAGTTCTGCAACACTATGGACCCGCGACAACCGTTTGCGTCAGGCAGCAGCAACCCTCGGCGTGGCATAGTTCCATTGAATGTCTAACTTGAGTAATGCGGTTCCGTCTTGTAAGTCCTGTCCAACATGTGATTGAGGCTTGACTGAAAATGACCGTAAAACTCTACCGTGGCGATTTGCCGGCTGATTTCGTGGCAGGCCCTGCCATTTCCATTGATACTGAAACCCTGGGCCTCAATCCGCGCCGTGACAGGCTTTGCGTCGTGCAGATTTCGACGGGTGATGGCAACGCCCATCTGATCCAGATGGATCCCAAATCCCGGGAAGCGCCGCGCCTCAAGGCCGTGCTGGAAGACCCTTCGGTTCTCAAAATTTTCCATTTCGCCCGCTTTGATGTGGCTGTACTGAAGCATCATCTGGACGCCAACACCGCACCACTCTATTGCACCAAGATCGCCTCGAAAATCGCCCGCACCTATACGGATCGTCATGGCCTGAAGGATTTGCTGCGCGAACTGCTCGGCATCGATGCCAACAAGCAACAACAAAGCTCCGACTGGGGCTCCCATGTGCTGTCATCAGCCCAAAAGGAATATGCGGCACAAGACGTGCTTTATCTGCACGAACTGAAATCCCGGCTCGACCAGATGCTGGAACGAGAGGGCCGCCATCATTTGGCCAAAGCCTGCTTCGAGTTTATCCCCGCCCGCACAGCCCTCGATCTGGGCGGATGGGGTGAGGAAGACATATTTGCCCATTGACCAAGCCCAAGTGACAATCGAGCCATTGCCGCCCCAGCGCTTGGGCAGGGCCGCCGACCAGGCGCGGAAAGCCAATGACCGCGCCCGCCTGCAAAGGTTTCTTGGGCTGGGGGCCATTGCCTTGGCCTTGGTTTTGGCCGGCGTGTTTGTTGTTCAAACCAGTGTCCTGGCCCCGCCTTCGCCTGAAGAGGTCATGGCCGATATCAAGATTGCCTATCCCGAACAGGTCAGCGGTGTTAATTCCCGCATCAATGGCCTTGACCTCAACCAGCGCCCCTATGAAATCCGTGCCAAGTCAGGCGTGCAGGACAAGACAATCGAAACCCTGGTGCATCTTCAAAATGTCGAAGGTGACTTTGAACGCTCCAACGGCAGCAAGCTGGATGTCGTGGCCACAGGTGCGCGCTTTGACACCAAGACCCGCGATTTGCTGCTCGAAGGCAACGTGGTTTTCAGTGAAGGCCAGCGCTTCGTTGCCAAAATGGCCAAGGCTTCGGTCAACATGGACAATCAGGTGCTGGCCTCTCAAAGTCCGGTGGAAGTCACGCTGCAAGGCTCGGTGATCAAGGCCGATAGCTTGCAGGTTCTGGACAATGGCAACCGCATTCTGTTTCGGGGTGGCGTGAAAGCCCGCTTCGTGACAAAATCCAAATGATAAGGTTGGTCAAAGGGACCTCATCCGCCCTTCGGGCACCTTCTCCACCAAGGGGTGGAGAAGGGACAATATATGAGGTGTGTCCCTTCTTCACTTACGTGGAAAAGGTGCCCCAACGGGGCGGATGAGGTCCCTTGGGCCACATGCAATGGCTTTCTTTACAAAGCAAAGAGAGAAGAAAAAGTTAAATCAAAAAACCCTTGGCATGATATGGCCAATGGTAAATAAAATTAACAGGAGTAGGTGGCCCATGACGGTGATGCGTGATCAGAATAAAACTCAGGCTAAAAACATGAGAGCCTTGTCCCTTGGCTTGTTATTGGTTTTGGCATGGCCAAACCTGGCCCATGCCCAGGAAGCGGGCGCTGTTGATATCGAAGCCAATGAAATGGAAATCCTCGAAACCGACAAGCGTGCCATCTTCCGCGGCGATGTCATCGCCAAACGGCCGTCAGACACCATTCGCTGTGCTGAAATGGTGGTCAGTTATGTGGATGCAAAAAAAGCCGATGGCACCACGGGAACCGATGTCGACCAGTTGGACTGCAAGGGCGCAACCACCATCACCACGGCAACCCAGACCATCACCGGCGATCTTGCGATTTTCTATGTCAGGCGCGATGAATTGGTTGTCACTGGAAATGTCAAGGTGGTGCAAGGCAAAACCGTCATCCGTGGTCCCAAGTTGTTGGTTGATCTCAAGACCAAGGTCACAAAAATGACAGGTGGTCGCGTGAAAGGGAAATTTGTGCCGAAATAATACAACCCTGCAAAAATAGGCCACCATTCCCTGCCGCTTTCACTCAAACTTAAGATAAATGGTTCGTAATCAAATGGCGTCAATGCCCCGGAAACCGGCTCAACCGCTTCCCTTGGCCCCGCGCACGCCCCGGCGTGTTCGTGCCTTGGATGCAAAGCCAGTGCAAAACGGACTGCACGCCATGATGCTCGCCAAGAGCTATGGCCGCAGACCCGTGGTGCGCAATGTTTCGGTGAGTGTTGGACGTGGTGAGGCCGTCGGTCTGCTTGGACCCAATGGCGCTGGCAAGACGACGGTGTTCTATATGATCACCGGTCTGGTTGCCGCCGACCAGGGAACGATCAGTCTGGATGGTGCAGATATCACCCACCTGCCCATGTATCAGCGGGCACGGCTGGGAATTGGTTATCTGCCCCAGGAAAGCAGTGTCTTTCGGGGTCTTACGGTGGATCAAAACCTGCGTGCCGTCCTCGAGCTCCACGAGCCCGACAAGGCGGAACGCGAGAGTAAGTTGCGTGAGTTGTATGATGAGTTCCAAATCGCCCATATCCGGCATTCGCCGGCTACTGCACTCTCTGGCGGAGAACGTCGGCGCGTGGAGATTGCCCGAGCCCTTGCCACCAATCCCGACTTCATGCTCCTCGACGAGCCCTTCGCCGGAATTGACCCGATTGCAATCGGTGATATTCGCAAGCTGGTGCGACAGCTCACCGCTCGGGGAATCGGGGTGCTTATTACGGATCACAATGTTCGAGAAACCCTCGGACTCATTGACCGCGCACTCATCATCCATGAGGGCCATGTCCTGACCGAGGGACGGCCTGAGGACATTGTCAATGACCCCGATGTTCGCCGCTATTATCTCGGCGATTCATTTACCTATTGACTGTAGGAGAGGCTGATGGCGCTCTCCCAAAGACTTGTCATGAAACAGGGCCAATCCCTGGTCATGACCCCGCAGCTGCAACAGGCGATCAAGCTGTTGCAGATGTCGAGCATCGAGCTGCAAGCCTTTGTGGAAGCCGAAATCGAGCGCAATCCCCTGTTGGAGCGCGAGGAAGCAGGCAGCGTTGAAACCCAGCCGCAAAAAGCTGAAGCCAGCGCTGATCCATTGGACATGACTTTTGCTGGCGGAAATTCCACCGCCCCCGGTGATGCAGGCAGTGAAACCCAGCCGGAAAGCACGGCACCACCGGGTTCTGCCGATGGTCAATCCATGTCATCGTCAGCCTCGCTTTCACCTGACTCCGGCTGGTCGTCCCTGCGCAGTTCCGGTCATTCGTCGCTGGATGGGGAAGACCAGGATTATGCCGCCAGCCTTTCGCAGGATGAAACCCTCGCCGAACATCTGACGCGCCAGCTCAATCTCTCGTTCATCGATGCAGCTTCGCTGCTGATCGGCCAGCATTTGATCGGCATGTTGAATGAAGCGGGCTATCTGATGGGCGATGCCATGTCCCTGTCGGAAACCCTGGGCGCCACCCCTGCGCAGATTTCTGCTGTGCTCGATGTTCTACAAACCTTTGAACCGGCCGGAGTCTTCGCGGCTGATTTGAAACAGTGCCTGCGCCTGCAACTGATCGACAAAGACCGGCTGGACCCGGCCATGGAAGCCCTGGTCAACAATCTTGAACTGGTGGCCAAACGGGATTTCCAGGCCCTGCGCCAGCGCTGCGGCGTCAACCAGGAAGACATCCAGGACATGCTGGTGGAACTGCGCCAGCTCAACCCCAAGCCCGGCAACGCCTTTGGCTTTGACCCCATATCGCCCGTGGTGCCCGATGTTTATGTCAGACCATCGCCCGATGGCACATGGATTGTGGAACTCAACAGCGATACCCTGCCGCGTGTTCTGCTCAACAACCAATACATGGCTAGGGTGGCCAGCAATACCTCGCGTGAAGAAGACAAGCTGTTTCTGGCGGGATGTCACGCCCAAGCCGCGTGGTTGGTGAAGAGCCTTGATCAGCGGGCCAAGACTGTTTTAAAAGTTGCCCGCGAAATCGTCAGCCAGCAGGATGCTTTCCTGATGAAGGGCATCCAGCACCTGAGGCCGATCACCCTGAAAACCGTGGCCGACTCCATTGGCATGCATGAATCAACCGTCAGCCGCGTCACTTCAAACAAATACATGGCCACGCCGCGCGGCACCCATGAGCTCAAGTATTTCTTCACCAATGCCATTGCCTCCTCGGATGGCGGTGGCGATAGCCATTCGGCTGAGTCTGTGCGCCACCGCATCCGGGAATTGATCGCGGCGGAAATTGCCGAAAACATCCTGTCGGATGACGATATTGTGAAAGCCCTGCGCGGCGACGGCGTGGATATTGCCCGACGTACAGTTGCCAAATACCGGGAATCATTGAATATTCTATCGTCAGTTCAGCGCCGCCGGGAAGCCCGAATCAAGGCCTCCTGAGCCAGGGAATCGCGAAGGTCAAGGCTTGACTTGGACCGCCCACGCTCCTAGTTCTGCGCTCGATTTGAAACAAGGCAAGGCAGGCACTTCCGGACCTGCGCGAATTCATGCATGCCAGCATATTGCCATCATTGCCGGGCATCGGGAGTGATGGATATTGAACGCCAAGATACGGAACCGCCCTCTGCCATGACCCTTCTGGAAATCGTTGATGCCCGCGCCATTCTTCCCCACCTGAAAGTGCAGAACAAAAAGCAGCTCCTGCAGGAATTGGCGCAAGGCCTCGCATCGCTCGTGGCCATCGACTCCCGGGTGATTTTCGATACGTTGATGCAGCGTGAAAAATTGGGATCAACCGGCCTTGGCCAGGGCATTGCCATTCCCCATGGCCGCCTGCCTTCGCTCACCCGGGTCTATGGCGTCTTCGCCAGCCTCAGCCACCCCGTGCCTTTTGATAGCGTGGATGGCGAACCCGTTGATCTCGCCTTTGCCATGATTTCACCCCAGCAATCCGGTGCAGATCATCTGACAGCACTTGCCAAAGTCTCCCGCCTGTTCCGCGATCCCGTCACCGTCGCCAAACTGCGCGGCACCACATCGCGCGAAGGCCTCTACGCCATTCTCACGGAACCCCCGATGCCTGCTGCCAGTGCGGCTTGAAGTTTCAGACCGTCCATTGCGCGATATCTTCGCTGCCGCCAATCAATGCCAATCCCTTGGCGATGGAAACCAGTTGGTCGCCCGTTTCAATCCGCGCCTCGCCAAAGCGATCTACAAACAACTGGCGCACGGCCCGCACATGGGAGGTGCCGCCTGTCAAAAACACCCGGTCGATGGCTTCAACGGCCAGGCCTGATGTCTGCAAGACCTGATCCACACATGCACCCATGCGTTTGACATCTCCGGCGATCCAGTTTTCAAAATCGTTGCGTTTGATCCTGTGCTCAATTTTCACTTTGGACGCGTGAAAAACAAAAGGCACTTCCTCCTGCACAGAAAGGGCAGCCTTGGCCTTGGCGATGGTTTGATACAGTTCATAGGTCATGCCGCCTTCGATGAGATCGATAAAGGCCTCAAGTGCTTCACGCTGCGGGCTGGCATCGGCAAGTTGTTGCAAGGCGTCGATCACTGAGGCGCGGTTCATCAGGCACAATTCATTCCAGCGTGAGAAGCTGGTGAAATAATGGGCAGGGATCGGCAGTTCCTTGTCCCAGCTTTTATAGGTCGCATGTTTGCCGAGTTTGGGTGAAACCACGGCATCGATGATGCGGTAGTCAAAACTGTCACCGGCAATGCCCACACCGCCATGGCCGAGGGCTGAGGCCCTGCCGCCGGGTTCAAACCGCATGATGGAAAAGTCGCTGGTGCCGCCACCGAAGTCGCCGACCAGAATGGTGGCAGCCTCGGTCAGGCGTTGGGCATAGAAGAAAGCCGCCGCGACAGGTTCCAGCACGTAGTGAACCTGCTCAACACCGAGCGCTGCAAAGGCCGCCGCATAGCGTTGCCG
>JANONM010000579.1:0-1646 GCA_031420855.1 Hyphomicrobiales bacterium | reverse complement strand
ACATTACAAGATGCTGATTGATGGTGAATGGGTGAGTGCCAGTGACGGTGCTACGTTCGAAAGTGTCAATCCGACCACCGGCAAAGTCTGGGCCATGATCCCCGAGGCAACGGTGGATGATGTTGACCGGGCGGTGCGGGCGGCGGACCGGGCCTTTAACCACGGCCCATGGTCCACAATGACAGCAACACAACGCGGCCATTGTCTACGGAAGCTGGCTGATCTGCTGGTCGACAAGTCCGAGGCTTTCGGCACGGTCGAGACCATCGACACCGGCAAACTGCTCAAGGAAACCCGCTGGCAGGCCAAGTATATCGCCGAGTTCTTTCACTTCTTTGCTGGTTGCGCCGACAAGATCCACGGCGAGACCCTGCCGATCGACAAACCCGACATGTTTGTTTTC
The DNA here is from genome assembly GCA_031420855.1 of Hyphomicrobiales bacterium. Lineage (GTDB taxonomy): Bacteria > Pseudomonadota > Alphaproteobacteria > Rhizobiales > Aestuariivirgaceae > Aestuariivirga. The sequence goes on along the minus strand of JANONM010000579.1, from coordinate 1,243 downwards.
ACGAGGCGCGAACCGCTTGGCGTCATTGCCGCAGTGGTTCCGTGGAACTCCCAGTTGTTTTTGTCTGCGGTGAAAATTGGCCCCGCACTGGCCGCCGGAAACACGGTGGTCCTGAAAGTCTCAGAACATGCGTCTGCCCCGATGCTGGAATTCGGCGCGTTGATCGAGGCGGCGGGGATACCGCCGGGTGTGGTCAACATCATCTCTGGCCATGGCGATCCGTGCGGGCGGGTGCTGACCTCGCACAAAATAGTGGCGCGGATATCCTTTACCGGAGGTCCGGGGGCAGCGCGGCAGATTCTGGCCAACTCCACCAATAATTTTGCGCAAGTCTCGCTGGAACTGGGTGGCAAGTCCCCCATCATTGTGTTTGACGACGCCAATCTGGACAGTGCCGTGAATGGTGCGATTTACGGTATCTTCGGGGCCACCGGGCAAAGCTGTGTGGCGGGCTCGCGGTTGTTGCTGCACGACACAATTGCCGACGCTTTTCTCGAACGGATGGTCGCCTTGGCGGGCCAGATCAAGATCGGCGATCCTTTAGCCACCGAAACCGAAATGGGGCCGATCTGCACACAGGGGCAATTGGATTGCGTCGAGCGCGAGGTGGCCCGCGCCGTTGTTGAAGGTGGGCGCATCCTGTGTGGCGGGGCCCGCGTTGCGGGTCTGGCTGGGCGGTTCTATCAGCCCACAATCATCGACTGCCCCAGTCCGGACCTCCATATCGTCGATACCGAAATGTTCGGCCCAGTGCTGAGTGTGCTGCGCTTCAAGGACGAGGCCGATGCCATTCGCCTCGCCAACCAAACCGAGCATGGGCTTGCGGCAGGTATTTTCACCAAGGACGGCGCACGGCAATTGCGCATGGTGAAGGCGGTCAAGGCCGGCATTGTCTGGGTCAACACCTACCGCGCCGTCTCGCCGATTGCCGAGTTTGGCGGCATGAAGAACTCCGGCTACGGTCGCGAAAGCGGGCTGCAGGCGGTTTACGATTACACCCGGCCGAAGACGGCCTGGATCAACACATCAGATGAACCGCTGGGCAACCAGTTCGTTGCGCGCTGAGGGAACTTTGGCATGAAATTTCAACTTGCAATCAACTTGGAGCGGATGGACGACAGTCTGGATATGAAGGACGTGGCCCGCCATACGCTTGAAATGGTGCAGATGGCCGATCAGGGCGGGTTTAATATTGCCTGGGCGGCAGAGCATCACGCGCTGGAAATGACCATCGCACCCAATC
>JANONM010000578.1:0-5991 GCA_031420855.1 Hyphomicrobiales bacterium | reverse complement strand
GCACCATAACCATCGCTGCTGGTAGCACGTCTGGGGTAATTTACGTCCAGACAACGCAAGATACAAATGTTGAACCTAATGAAACGATGTCGCTTCGACTTCTGTCAACGAGCTATGGCAACATTGTCGACAACACAGGTAGTGGTGTTATTCTCAATAATGATGTTGCCACAGTTATTCCACCCAACATCAGCATTGGCAATTCGTCAGTTCAGGAAGGCAACCAGCTGGCATTCGTTGTTACCCTCAGCAAGCCGGTGTCCCAAGCGATCACGCTGCATTATGCAACTTACTTCGGAACAGCGAGTCAGACTGCTGGAGACTACACGGGAACAACAGACAGCACGATCACAATTCTGGCTGGAAAAACGACAGCAACAATCTTTGTGCAAACCACTGAGAACGCGATATTCGAACCTAACGAAACGATGTCGGTCCGCCTGTTGTCCGCAAGCTATGGATTGATTGTGGACAATATCGGCAGCGGGATCATTTTGAATGATGATGTTGGACCTGATATCACGGTTCGTGGCGGCACCAGCACAGGCACTGTCATCCTTGACAATGATACATCCCCAATGGCGGCTGACCAGACGAGTTTTGGCAGCGTGGCTCTCGGGGCCGCCGCTGTGAAACACACGTTTTGGGTGAAGAATGACGGCAATGCAGTCCTCACACTTGGGGCAATTCCGCAGATTGCAGGGTTCACCATCGGCAATGGCACCAATGGTCTCAATGGGCTTGTGAGTTCGCTGCAACCCGGTGCGAGTGATTCATTCGAAGTGAGAATGAACACGACCACAGTTGGGGCAAAATTTGGGGTCATCACATTCAGCACCAATGACGGCGACGAAAATCCATTCAATTTTTTGATATCGGGGAATGTAACATCGATAGTGCCCTATGCAGGAAATTCCTTAAGTCCAAACTCATACAACCTTGATGTGGCGGGCTCAGTTTCTGCTTCGGAGGTCGTCGCTCTGGCAAAGGGAAGTATTGGCCAGCATTGGGGTGAGATCGACTGTACAGATTTTGTTTGGGCTGTCACAAATTTTGCAGGGGCCAAATTTTATGACATGAGAGATCGTACGGTTGGCGGTGATCCGCTCAAGCCTGACAGTGGAGCCTATTATGTTCCGCACAAAGTGGGGTGGGCTGCTAGCAATCCAGGCCCTGATCAACCTGCGGATATGTGGGAAGTTGTCCGAATACCTACCGTCTTTGGATCGAACCTGGATTCAGTCGAAGTCCAAGGAATTCTTAGGCCGGGTGATGTCGTGAGAGCTTACACCAATAGTGTTCAAGACGTAGGACACTCGTTTGTCGTCTCGGAAAGGTCAACATCAGCCTTAGGTGTTGTGACGATCAAAACGATAGACAATGTGGATGGAATAGTGGGAAATCCGTCGACAAACGCTATTACTGAACACGGACTTTACGCCTATCCATATATTGTGGATTATCTAAATGAAGCATCGAATCTTTATATTTCGCGGCTCAAGGGGAATTGGAACTTGAGCGGTGGCGCAGGGGTGGACTACGTTTTTGGTGGAAGCGGAAATGACACACTGAATGGTGCAGGTGGAAATGACACCGTTAGCGGAGGTGCTGGTCGTGACACTCAAACTGGCGGAGCGGGCAATGATACGTTTGATTTTGACTTCATCTCCGATTCCGGAATTACAGTGGCCACAAGAGATACAATCATTGATTTTATAGGTGGTGAAGTGGACACAATTGATCTTAGTTCTATTGCGGGGACTTTCGTGTTTACGACCGCTTCGTCATTTGCTGCCGATGCGATAAATCAGGTTCGCTTTCAACGCATCGACACAGACGGCATTGTTGGAAATGACTCAACATTGATTATGATTGACAATAATTCGGACATTTATGCGGAATCGACAATCTTGCTCAAGAACTATACGGGACCGCTTTTGTCCACTGATTTCATATTGTGATGCATTCACCTGACAATTGCTACTTTTGGCGGGTGTTTGGCCTTCGCCTTCGCCCCCTCCGGAAATGTCACAATCAACTGCAATTCACCGCCCAGCGCATGCACATAATCGCGCAGGGTTGAGACTTTTACGTCTGATCGGCTTTCCAATCGTGACACATAGACTTGTTTGCCGCCGAGGCGTTTGGCGACTTGTTCTTGGGTGAGGGCGCGGGATTTGCGGATGTCGCGCAGGGCCATTTCTTCGGCGATCAATTCCCCGGCGCGGGCCTTGATCTGCTTCTTGCGGGCAGGCGAAAATCCGACGATGACTTGCTTCAAGGGAATGGCGGTTTTCATTTTTTGGTTCATACTTCCTGATGCATGTCTACGACTTCCGAAATTTGCTAAAGATGTGATCTCAAAAAGTATACATCTTTCGATTTTCGGAGGGTCTGTAAAATGAACTGTGTCAGGGCCTAAACTGGAAACAGGAAGGACGACGCACATGACACTGACACCTGAACGCTTGAATGAGCTGATTGCCGACTGCAAGAGCCCTGGGGATGTGGACAAGCTTTACAGCCGGATGCTGCAGCAGATGATCAACCGCAGTTTGAACGCGGAGATGGATGCGCATCTTGATGAAGGCCGCCGCTCCCACGCCCAGACCTCCACTGGCCCTGCATCGCAGTCCCGGCCGCGTCGCAACGGCGTGACGACGAAGACGGTGCAAAGCCTGGGTGGCGGTCTGGATATTGCAACGCCTCGCGACAGGGATGGCAGCTTTGAACCGCAGCTGGTGAAGAAGCGGCAGGTGCGCCCAGACGGCATTGGGCGGCATGGAAGACAAGATCCTGACGCTCTATGCCAAGGGCATGACGACCCGTGACATTGAGGATGCGGTGCATGAACTTTATGGCGTCACGATCTCGCACACGCTGATTGCTGAAGTGACCGATGCGGTTCTGGATGAGGCGAGGGCCTGGCAAAACCGCCCTCTTGATGCGATCTATCCGATTGTCTGGCTGGACGGGATTGTGCTCAAGGTCAGGTCCGGCAAGCAGGTGGTCAACAAGTCGGCGCATGTGGTGCTGGGCGTCAATCTGCGTGGAGAAAAGGAGGTTTTGGGGCTGTGGCTGGCCGAGAATGAAGGCGCAAAATTCTGGCTTTCGGTGCTGACCGAATTGAAGCATCGCGGTGTTGAAGACATCTATGTCGCCTGCATGGATGGCCTGAAGGGCTTGCCCGACGCCGTCAGGGCAGCCTTCCCCAAGACCCTGACGCAGCTTTGCATCGTGCATCTGGTGCGGGCCAGTCTGCGCCATGTCGACGCGGGCGATGCCAAGGCTGTGGTGGCCGGCCTCAAGCGCATCTACCAATCCGCCAGCGCCGAGGAAGCCGCAGCAGAACTCGATGCCTTTGACGCGGCATGGGCCAGGAAATACCGCTCGGTGGTGCGCATGTGGCGCGACAACTGGGGCAACATCATTGCGTTCTTCCAGTTCCTGCCGGAGGTGCGCACGGTGATCTACACCACCAACGCCATTGAAAGCCTGAACAATGAGCCTGCGCAAACTCACGCGCAACCGCCGCATCTTCCCCAACGACGAGTCTGTGCTAAAGTCGCTGTTCCTGGCAATCCGGGAAGCCTCGAAAAACTGGAACACCATCCATCACTGGAAACCTGCCCGGCAGAGCTTCCAGCTGATGTCCCGCGAAGACCGCATGCCACTCAAGGCCATGTGAAAAACCGCCCTGACACAGTTCATTTTACAGACCCTGCTTGTCAAGGGTGGGCCGGGATTTTTGCAACGCAAGGCCTTGGGCAAAGCCCATCTTGTCGCGCAACTGTGTTTCAGTGAGGCTCATGGTGTGTCCTTTCGCATCATCCACTATAGGTTAACAGGTTGCTGAAAAACACGTCGATTTTGTCGTTGTGATGTGATTCAATCTGCCTTGCAAGACGGAGTGATTTGCGATGCGCGGTGGACCTGAAGTTACGAAACAGCTTTTCTCTTACATTGACACTGAGGACCGTATAGCGAGTGATCATCCCTTGCGGTCGATCCGGGCCTTGGTTGAACAGGTTCTTCAGGGTCTCTCGCGGGAGTTTTCCAAGCTCTGTTCGCACACGGGTCGCCCCTCCATACCGCCTGAGCATCTTTTGAAAGCCACGCTGTTGCAGGCGTTCTTCATCATTCGCTCCGAGCGGCAGCTGATGGAGCAGATCAACTACAACATCCTGTTCCGCTGGTTTGTCGGGCTTTCGATGGATGATGCGGTGTGGGACGCGTCGACATTTTGCAAGAACCGGGAACGTTTGATGCAGGCGGACGTGGCCAAGAGTTTCATGTCGCGTCTGCTGAACCTGTCCGATGTGAAGGGGCTTCTGTCATCGGAGCACTTTTCTGTGGATGGCACGCTGGTTGACGCCAAGTTCAATTAATGGGGCCTCGATGAAGAGCTTTGTGCCAAAGGATGGCTCGGGCGAGCCGCGGACGCCTGGGCGCAATGGAACACGCAACTTCCACAAGGAGAAGCGCTCCAACGACACCCATGCTTCAACGACCGATCCTGATGCGCAGCTGTTTCGAAAGGGCTTGCCCTCGCGAAGGCGGGGGGGCACTGGCCAATCCAGCCGCCTCTGCTTCATGGGCCACGCCCTGATGGAGAACCGCAACGGGCTGATCGTCGATTGCGAATTGACCCGCGCCTCAGGCACGGCCGAGCGCGAGGCGGCCCTCATCATGATCAAGCGCAGCCGCCAAGGTGCGCGCAAGACAGCCAAGAGGACGGTTCGCAAAACCCGTGTCACACTCGGAGCCGACAAGGGCTACGATGCGGAAGCCTTCGTGCTCACCCTCAAAGACCAGAAGGTGACACCCCACATCACCATCAATGGCACGGTCTCGAAGACCGGCAAGCTGCGCAAGACTTCAGTCGATGGCCGCACCACAAGGCACAAGGGCTATGAGATCAGCCAGCGTATCCGCAAACGCATCGAAGAGAGTTTCGGCTGGGCCAAGACCATCGGAGGTGCTGCAAAGTTGAAACTCAGAGGCCTCGCCAAGGCAAACGGCCACTTCATGTTCCAAATGATCGCCTACAACCTCATCAGGATACCAAAACTGCTCAAGGCAGCAGCCTGACAGATGAAAACCTGTGGGTGAGAAAACAAAAAACCTGCGAGGCAAGCAGGTAGAACCCTCAAACCCAGAGCACAAGAAATCAAAACAGAAGATCAAACTGAAATTCAGGAGTTTTTCAGCGGCCTGTTAATTTCCCATCGAACATTGCTGTGCCACAGCAAGAAGCGACCCCTGCAACGACTGTAATTCGTCGCGCCTCACATAATCTGTATGCGCCGCAGTGATGCCACGCTTTGTCAATATTTGCCTTACCACATCAGGAATTGCGACGCGAAGCACCACAAGACCCGCCACTGCCTGCGCCGCACCAACCTCAGCGACAAATTTCGCCGCGAAACATTCGCAGTCTACCCTGGGTGCCGGAAAACTGTAAACCGCGTTCTACCGCGACAACGGATACAGCACATGCAATCCCGCATAACAGGCAAAGGTTGTTCTAAATTGAACATTGCCGGGCGTCACTTCAGTCAAAAACAGATAAGCCAATCCCGCCATGGGCAAGATGACAGAGATGGCGAGAAGTTTGAAAATTGATCTGATCACCGAAAACACAAAGTAGCTCCCGTCGGTTCAAATTTCCTGCGCTGCAAGTGACACCATCTCCCTATACTTCAAATCCGCAACATCGGGAAACGTATTCCTCCCCCAACGAAGTTGCTATCAGATTCACACATCTTTTTCTCTCTGTAATGTGAATGAAATCGAAGGTTTGAGGGCCTCTTCTTTGCTAACTTCCGTCAAAATCAGTCGACGAATCGATTGCAAAAACGGCCCATTTCCTTGGGTTTATTCGTAGATGCCCAATTACCTTACAAAGATGTGTGCATCGGATAGCAACGAAGTTGGGGGAGTACGGCAGAGCCGGGAGAGGGTGTTCGCCACACAACAGCCATTGAAAAC
>JANONM010000577.1:0-3019 GCA_031420855.1 Hyphomicrobiales bacterium | reverse complement strand
GGCAGTGACCAGACGCTTAACCTGATGCAAAAAGACTATGTATATCCGCTGATGGCCAATCGCATGAGTCCCAAGGAATGGGTGGAAGCTGGCAAGCCCGACATTGTGGAAAAAGCGGCAGCCCGCAAGCGGGAAATACTTTCGACTTACTATCCTGAGTACATTCCGCGTAACATCGATGAATACATTCGTTCGAAGCATGATATTCGCTTGCCACGAACGGTGATGGAAACTGGTGATCCGCGCTGGCGTGCCTGAAGCTTGCTTACGACGGCCACTTGAATGGGTCCCCCACCTCCGGCGCGTCGCGCCGGAGGTGGGGGACGCAGGGGAATTTTTGAACCTGTGTTGTTTCAAATGGCTGTTGGCATTAAAGCAGAATTGACATGGAACACGCGGTTTTAGGACGTATTCGACGTGAAGGATTTGTGCCCTTTGGCTGGTTTGAACCCCTTGCCGATGATGGTCTGGGTCAATTTACCAAAATGGTCATTCTGATTGGCAATGCCGGGCCCGCGATGTTCAACCGCTTCTCCCGCGAACGCAGTCGCAGGGGCCAAAGTCTTGATGACTGGACCAAATCGGTTGTTGATGTGCTCGCTGGCGACCTTGGTGCCGAAGCTGTCTATCCATTCGACAAACCGGCTCGCCCCTTTCTTACTTGGGCCAGACGGGCCAGAGCTGGACATGTGTCTCCTTTGGGTTTGAATATCCATCCGACTTATGGCTTGTGGCACGCCTATCGGGCGGCATTGCTGTTTCCCGTGGCTTTTGATTTGCCAAGCCAATCTTTGGGTCCTTCGCCTTGCGAATCCTGTGACGGCAAGCCGTGCCTTTCAGCCTGTCCTGTCAAGGCATTTGACGGATCATTCTATGATGTTGTCAGTTGCGGCAAACACATCGGGAGCGCTGCGGGCAAAGTTTGTTTGTCGGCAGGATGCCTGGCGCGCAAGGCGTGTCCGGTTGGACAACAATACATCTACACACCAGATCAAATTGCTTTTCACATGCATGCATTCAAAAAGGCCCGTGAGACAAATGACCTATGAGACAATCCGCAACAAACTTGCCAATGGCCAGAACATCATTCTTGATGGTGGCACAGGTACCGACATTCAACGGCGGGGTGCGCCGATGAGTGGTGACACCTGGTGTGCCGATGCCAATCTGACCCATGGCGATATCGTTAAGACTGTACACCTGGATTACATCGCGCAAGGTGCAGATATTGTCACCGCCAATACCTATGCCACCAGCCCGTTGATTTTCAGCCATATCGGGCGCGTCGAGGACGTTAACAAAATTGATGCCATCGCCGTTGCCATTGCCAGGCAGGCGGTTGAGGGCACGGATGTTTGTGTGGCTGGCTCCATGTCAACCATGCGGCCCATGCAATTGGGCACAGACCGGAACAACCTGGCGATTGAATGGCCGGAGGCCGAGGCGCGCAAGTTGTTCGCGATGAAAGCCCAGGGTCTGAAAGACGCTGGCGTTGACTTGATCATGATGGAGATGATGCGCGACACGAGTTATGCGGTTTGGGCTTGCGAGGCTGCGTTGGCAACCGGCTTGCCAGTCTGGATTGGCATTGCAGTTGAAAAGCGCAACGATGGTCTATTGACGGGCTTTGGCCGCAGCGACCAATTGCTGAGCGAAATCGTCCCTGCACTTGCTGCCTTGAAGCCAGACGTCATCAGCATCATGCATTCTTCACCGGAAGACACTGGCCCCGCGATTGATATTTTGAAAAAAAGCTGGTCAGGCCCGATTGGCACTTATCCCGAGAGCGGTTACTTCAAATCACCGGAGTGGGTGTTTACGGAAATTACGCCTGCTGATTTGGTGAATGCTGCCACAGCCTGGCAACAAAATGGTGCCACAATTTTTGGCGGTTGTTGTGGCATAGGCCCAGACCATATTCGTGCATTAAAAATAATGTTTGCGTCGTGAAGACTGAATCAAGCGCGTGACTTGAGTTCTGTTTCCAACTCGCCATAGCCCGTAAAGCGGTATTCATAGGCAAGCCCCAGTTTCAGGGCGGCGGCTTCGGCCCTGCGCTGCAACTCGGGATCTGTGGTTTGTGCCAGGTACACAACCTTGGTGTAGTGTTGAAAATAGTCCGGCAGCAGTTCCGGGTGACGGTCGAGTCCCAGCCCTTGCCAAATCAATTTGTCGAATTGCCGTGCGATGTAGTCGGTCAGATAGAAGACCGTCATGTCATCTTCTGCTTGTCTGGAAAACTGCGGATTGCCTGTGAAAAAAGCATAGCAATGGGGGCCTTCAATGCGCTCGACTTGTTCTTCCTGCAACATCGCATCCAGCAAACCGCCGGTGCCGCAGTCGCCATAAAGCACATAGATTTTTGCATAATGCCCCCTTGCTGCCTTGATCTTTGTTCGAAGGGCCGGAACGATGAATTGGGGCGTGTTGTGCCACTTGGCGGGAAGGCACTGGATATCAAATGCCTGCCAATTGTTGCGCTCGATCAATTCAACAATTTCGCGGGCCAGTGCGCCACATGCCAACAACAGCACGCGTGCACCTGCGAATTTGCGTTCGAAGTCGGCAGAAGGAACCAATTCAAAATTGCTGTCTGGCTTGTCATGCAATGCAAGGCTACTCCTCTTAGGAAGATATTAACCACTGTTTCAACTAGAGTTCAAAATTGCCGTGGTCCACACAATTCCGACGGATTGTTTTCAGTTGTCATTAATTTGTCCCCCGTAGTCTCCAGCCACGTTCACGAGGCAAAGGGCACAAAGCTCCCAGCCGGACGTGAACAGGTGCTGTAAGTAAACTCTGGAGTTTTACAATGAAGAAATTTCTCAAGGACGAATCTGGTGCAACTGCCATCGAATACGGCCTGATCGCCGCTGCCATGGGCCTCGCCCTGGTTGCCGCCATGCCTTCGATCACCTCGGCGATCAAGACACAGTTCTCGTCACTTGGCGGCCACATTACGTCTGGTACGTAATAGCTGCTGCAACTTGGCCGCCATGGCGGTCGGTTGCTCAAAGTA
>JANONM010000576.1:0-3720 GCA_031420855.1 Hyphomicrobiales bacterium | reverse complement strand
CATACCCATGGTGGCCAAATCCGGCTTTTTGGCTATTCACCCGTAACCCCATCTTCCTATGGCAATCGTTTCGCCTATGGTCACGTCATCGAAGACGGCCGCCATCTGGTGGTCTCAGGCGGGCTTGGTTGTTCCATCCTGCCGGTGCGTTTTGGCGTGCCACCCGAAATCGTGGTTCTGGAACTCGGCTGATCAATCCCGAATTACCATCGGATGAAAATCATAGGTGCCAACCGGCATTTGTTCGTAATCAATCACCGCCCCGGTCATGAGTTCTGCCGCAGGCGACACGAGATAGGCACAGGTGCCCGCAATGTGCTCTGGTGAAATCAATCGGCCAAATGGTACTTTCTTTCCCGCCAGTTCCGCCCAGTTTTCCGGCTGTTGGTGAAAACCGGTCTGCAACGTGTGTTCACCCTCGGTATTGGCCCAGCCCAGATTGATGCAGTTGACGCGGATGCCCTTGCCTTTCAAGGTATTCGCAGCATTTTTGGACAACCCCACAAGGGCAGCTTTTGAAGCCGCATAAATCCCGATATCAGGCGGACCACCATGGGCCAGCATCGAAGAGATGTTTACAATCGATCCACCGTTGGCCATGGCGGCAGCACACTTCTGCATCATGAACAACGGTGCTTTGACATTCACATCAAACAGCCGATGATAGGCTTCCACCGTCGCATCCTCAACGCTGCAACGCTCGGTATTTCCTGCGGCATTGATCAGCACATCAAGACGACCAAAGGTTTTGAGAGCCAGGTCAACAGCCTTGTCCGGCGTTGCATCGTCACGCAAATCTGCCGCCAAAGTCACAACGGCACCGAGTTTTGACAGTGCTGCTTGTTCTTGGGTCAGGCGATCCGCACTGCGGGCAATCAACACCACGCCGCCAAAACCATCAGTCAAAAACTGTTTGGCTGTGGCTGCACCAATTCCCTGTGCACCGCCTGTAATGATGGCAACCCGTGTCATGTCTACGCTCCGTTTCCAGCGCCAACATGCGGAAGTTGTTTTGGAGCGTCAACCTGATTAATTTGTCAGCGTGATGCGAGTCCGGCGCGGGCCATATCTTTGTACCAGCGAAAACAAGGCAGCCGCGTTGGAAGGATGCAGGCGTACACAGCCATGGGATGCGGGCCGACCAAGACTGCGGATGCTGTTTGTGCCGTGGATGGCATAACCGCCATGGAAAAACACCGAGTTGGGCATGGGCGCATTGTCGTACTTGCGCGAGTAATAAACTTTCGCCAGGCGCTTCACACTGTAACTGCCACGCGGCGTGTAATAGCCCTCCCGGCCCGTCGAAACTTTCCAGTAGCCATAGGGCCACCCGTTCACATTCACACTCATCGACTGGGAGGAAATATCGACGTGGACACGAACCACGGGTGGCGCGGCTGGGGCACGCTTTTTCTTGTATCGACGCGCCGCTTCCGCTGCGGGCATGAACATCAGCATTGCAAGCAAAACGGTCAGCAATGGTTTCAACAATTTTCTCATGATCCACCAGTTTCCAAAGTTCAAAGCCCCAATTTGTACTTGATACATCAAATCCGGCATTGTGAAAACCTCGTGCCGTCACAACAATTACAACATGCATAAAATTAATGGTGAATCAGTTCATGCGGGATCAAACAGAAACTCCCGTCCCACTTTCACCCGTTGCTGCCCGCCGTAGGAAATGATGTCCGCCGTCGCATAGGTCTCGGTTAGGGTTGCGGGCAGGAATGATCCCGTCCCCACCATGTCAAGCGGGGCTTTTGCAGCACCCATGATCTGGCACTTCTGCGGATCAAAACCGGAAGAACCCACGATCATAGCATCCTTGTACCCCGCGTCATCCAATGCCCGGCGCACATGGATGGCAGCCGCTGTCGAAACACCTTTGCCAAACAGGATGCGGCGCACCTTGTCCACCAGGATGTTGCCGGGATCAAGCTGGAAGGCCCGCCCCCCCAGCACGGTTTCCACAATGTTGTATTCACCCGAAGTTTCAAGCCACTGGCCGACAACATCAACGGATTTCTCATAGTCCAGGCCTTCGGCAAAGCGGCCGCCATGGGTATCGAGCCGGATGCCAAAACTCTTGCCTTTTTCATGCAGGCGCGCTTCCTCATAAAACCATTGGGCGCAGCGCAGGCTGTCGGTGATTTCTTCGCCCGTATAGTCCACCAAGGCAACCAGCGATGTGGATTCGGGAATTGATTGTTCAAAAAGCTTCAGGGCCGCCAGAACGTCACCGCCAGCATAGCCCACCAGCGCATGGGGCATGGTACCCATGCCGCTCTTTGCCCCAAAAAACGGCGCCGTCAAATCCTGCGATGATCCTACAAACCCCTTGACGCCCCGGTTCTTGTGGCGGGCTGCGCGACTGCCCACCATGGCCCCATAGGCCGCCAAGATGTTCATTTCCGCACCAGACCCATGCCGCGCGTGCATGTCCATGAAAGACGACAAAGGCATGGCCAGGCACATTTCAAAGGCGTTGTTGGCGCAGACGCAGGGAAATCCGACTTTTTGCAACAACAGGGTTTCAACTTCCGACAAAGCTTTCATCGAGCCGGTGATTTCCATCAGCTTGCGCTCGGAAGGCACCACTTCGCCCTCTTCCACCAAGCGTTTGATCTTCACTCCCGGCACCAGTGCCTTGGCCAAGCGAATGGCGGGCTCCAATGCCGCCACCACGCGCCGTCGCATGAACACGGCAAAAGTAACTTCGGTATCGCCCGCCGCCGCAACGATTCGCGACGTGTTGGTGAAATACTTGTCGGTTTGAGCAGCCAAAGGTCCCGCTGCATGAACCAGGTCCAGCAACTTGTCGAGAATGGCTTCATGGGTCGGCAGCAAATGTGAAACAGATTTATCCATGGCGATGTTTCAGCCGAAATTGCGCGAGGCGTCAATTGGAATGGAACCCCTGCCACTTCGATTCCTTTTATGCTATGACCGCAACATGCCGCGCATGATCGCCATGATCTCTGCATTTCTTCTGGCCCTTGTACTCGCCAGTCCCATGACCTTTGCCCAAATCGCCTCAAATCCCAAGCAGTCCGACGAGTTGGATGTTCTGTTTGCCAAACTGCGCGATCCCGCCACCGGATCAGAAGTCCTGCGCATTGAACCGAAAATCTGGTCCCTGTGGATGACGCAAGGCAGCCCCACCGAAAACCAGCAACTTGCGGAAGCCACCGACGCCATGGGCATCCTCGCTTACGCCAAAAGCCTGGAAAAACTCAACCGCCTGATTGCCGCCTCGCCAAATTTCCCCGAAGCCTACAACAAGCGTGCCACCCTCTATTATATGACGGGTCGCTATGACGAAAGCCTCGGTGACATCAACAAAACCCTCGACCTCGAACCCCGCCACTTTGGTGCCCTGGCCGGCCGTGGCATGGTGCTGTTGAAACAAGGCAAAAACGCCGAAGCCCTCAGGGCTTTCAAAGAGGCCCTCGTCGTCAACCCAAATATGACGGGCGCCAGGATTTCAGTGCAACAACTGGAAAAACTGCTGCCGGAATTGTGAAGAAAGATAGAATCGCGGTCTAGAACTTCGGGTGGCCAAACGACACTCCACTCAACCCAAACCCGTCATTCCCGCGAAGGCAGGGCTATCGCATATGGCCAAAGGGACCTCATCCGCCCCGTTGGGGCACCTTCTCCACATCCGCGATGGAGAAGGGACAAAACCCAACAAATCGTCCCTTCTCCAACGAAGTTGGA
>JANONM010000575.1:0-6257 GCA_031420855.1 Hyphomicrobiales bacterium | reverse complement strand
ATCCAGAAAACCGATGGGACCATCAAAAATTGCATCCAGCGTGGCGCGGGCGCGGGCTTCATCAACCGAATAACCATAGGTATCCGGCATATCGCCCAGTGCCGATGTGCCGAAGCAAATGGATGGAATAGTCAGGCCGGTTTTGGCGACGGGGGAACGGGTGGCGTGAGGCATGGTGATCCTTTGGGTTTAAAGCTGGAATTCAGCATGCACTGGCGTGATCCACTATTCAAAGCGGAATTGCATTCCTTAAAACCGTCATTCCAAAAGCCCGCCCTATCGCGGGCGATTTGGAAACCTGCTATGGCGACGGCAAGCCCAACTTGTTGAAATAAAGCGGGGTTCCAGCTCGCGCTGCGCAAGAGCTACGCTTGGCTGGAATGACGCGCCTTGAGGACTATTTGGCAAAGCGAAACTTTGCCCGGACACTTTTGAGTGTTTACGGGAATCGCGGCGCCAAAGACTCTGTTGAAAGTGCGATACGCTAGGCCTTGAAATAATCCTGCAACGGTCGGACCTGAATCGTATCCGCCTTGTGCGCCGCGATGGCTTTGGTGGCTGATATGATGCCGGGGAGTGTTGTGTAATACGGCACCTTTTGCATTACTGCAGTTTGGCGGACGGATTTTGAATCTGATTCTGATGAGCGGGTTTCGGTGGTGTTGAGCACCAGTTGGATGTCGCCGTTCTTGATGGCATCAACGACATGCGGGCGACCTTCCAGCACCTTGTTGATCTTGGTGGAAGGCACGCCCTTGCTTTCAAAGAAGGCGTGATTGCCTGCCGTTGCCTTGATGGCAAAACCAAGTTCGACGAGCTTTTTTATCGACGGCAAAATTTTCGCCTTGTCGCTTTCTTTGACCGACACGAACACTGTGCCGCTCTTTGGTATGCGCATGCCGGCACCGAGTTGGGCTTTTGCAAAAGCCATGTCGTAGGTTTTATCGAGGCCCATGACTTCGCCTGTGGAGCGCATTTCGGGTCCCAACAAAACATCCACACCGGGAAACCGATTGAAGGGAAAAACCGCTTCCTTTACAGCGACATGGGAAAGCTTTTTCGTGCGCAACTTGAAGCTTGCAAGCTTCTCGCCAGCCATCACACGGGCGGCGATCTTGGCCACCGGTTCTCCAATCACCTTGGCAACGAAGGGAACAGTGCGCGAGGCACGGGGGTTTACTTCCAGAATGTAAACCGTGTCGTCTTTCACGGCGAATTGCACATTCATCAAGCCAACGACATTGAGGGCCAACGCCAGTTTTTTGGCCTGCGCTTCTAGTTCAGCAATGATTGGTGCCTTGAGCGAATAGGGCGGCAATGAACAAGCTGAGTCACCCGAATGGATGCCTGCCTCTTCAATGTGTTCCATCACACCTGCAACAAAAACATCGGTGCCATCACAGATACAATCGACATCGACTTCGATGGCGTTGGAAAGATAGCTGTCGATCAATACGGGCGAGTCACCGGAGACGACCACGGCCTCAGTGATGTAGCGCAACAACTGTGCATCATCGCGCACAATTTCCATGGCCCTGCCCCCCAGCACATAGGAAGGCCGGATGACCACGGGATAGCCAATGCGCTTGGCAATCTTCTTGGCTTCGGCACCTGAATAGGCCATGCCGTTTTCCGGTTGCTTGAGCTTGAGTTTCTTGACTAGTTTTGAAAAGCGTTCGCGGTCTTCGGCCAGATCAATGGCGTCTGGCGTGGTGCCGAGAATGGGAACGCCAGCAGCTTCCAACGCATCCGCCAGATTGAGCGGCGTTTGCCCGCCAAATTGCACGATGACACCATGCAAGGTGCCTTTGCGCTTTTCAGCGTGAATGATTTCCAAAACATCTTCTGCTGTGAGCGGTTCAAAATACAAGCGGTCCGACGTGTCGTAATCCGTCGAAACCGTTTCCGGATTGCAATTGACCATGATTGATTCATAGCCAGCATCATGCAAGGCAAAGCAGGCATGGCAGCAGCAATAGTCAAACTCGATGCCTTGGCCAAGGCGGTTTGGTCCACCACCAAGGATGATTACTTTTTTCTTGTCGCTGACCTGCGCTTCATTGCCGTGTGAGCCTGCAAGTCCGGTTTCATAGGTCGAATACATATAGGCGGTTGGGGACGCAAACTCGGCAGCACAGGTGTCGATGCGCTTGTAGACCGGGCGCACTTTAAGCTTGCGGCGATGGGCCGACACGCGGGCTTCCTTGACGCCGACAAGTTGTCCCAGCCGCTTGTCTGAAAAACCCATGGCTTTCAACTTGCGCAAGTTAACCGCATCATTGGGCAGACCGCGCTCGCGGATCGTCGCTTCCATGTGCACCAGTTCCTGGATTTGCCGCAGGAACCAGGGTTCATATTTGCAACAGTCAAAAATCTGTTCGACGGTTGCGCCATGGCGGAAGGCCTGGGCAATTTTCAACAGCCGGTCTGGCGTGGCCTGGCCCAAGGCGGCGCGAATGGCATTCTTGTCATCACCTTCGCCAATGCCGGGAATAGCAATTTCGTTCAGGCCGCTGAGGCCGGTTTCAAGGCCGCGCAAAGCTTTCTGGAAACTCTCCTGGAAAGTCCGGCCAATCGCCATGACTTCGCCAACTGATTTCATTGCTGTTGAGAGCAGAGGTTGGGCACCGGGAAATTTTTCAAAGGCAAAGCGGGGAATTTTGGTGACCACATAGTCGATGGTGGGTTCGAAGGATGCCGGTGTTGCACCGCCAGTGATTTCATTGGCCAATTCATCCAACGTGTAACCCACGGCGAGTTTGGCGGCGATGCGGGCGATGGGAAATCCGGTGGCCTTGGAGGCCAAGGCTGATGAGCGCGACACCCGCGGATTCATTTCAATTACCAAGAGCCGGCCATCGGCGGGGTTCACGGCGAATTGCACATTGGAACCGCCGGTCTCGATGCCAATCTCACGCAACACCGCAATCGAGGCATTGCGCATCACCTGGTATTCCTTGTCGGTCAGCGTCAGGGCCGGAGCCACGGTGATCGAGTCACCCGTATGCACGCCCATGGGATCGATGTTTTCGATGGAACAGACAATGATGCAATTGTCAGCCTTGTCGCGCACCACTTCCATCTCATATTCTTTCCAGCCCAGAACCGACTCTTCGATCAGCACTTCGGCGGTTGGCGATGCGTCAAGTCCGGTTTCCACGATGTCAAAAAATTCGTCACGGTTATAGGCAATGCCACCGCCTGTCCCGCCCAGCGTGAAGGAAGGCCGAATGATACAAGGAAGCCCGATGGCCAGCATGCCTTCGTAAGCTTCGACCATGGCGCGTTCGCGATATTTTTTCTGGCGGTCCGCTTCACCCTCGGCCCATTTTTTTTCAAAAGCTTCGGCATTTCCAGCGTCGGCTTTGAGTTGGGCGTAAAGCAACTTGTCGGCATCTTTTGCAGCCGAGGCATTGGCCAAATGGGAGCGCGGGGACTCGAGTCCAATCCGCGTCATGGCATCGCGAAACAATTCCCGGTCCTCAGCCATATCAATGGCTTCGGCTTTCGCACCAATCAACTCGACGTTATATTTTTCAAGTATGCCCATTTTGTTGAGTGAGAGCGCGGTGTTGAGCGCTGTCTGTCCGCCCATGGTCGGCAATATCGCGTCGGGCCGCTCTTTCTCGATGATCTTGGCCACCACTTCCGGCGTGATGGGCTCGATATAGGTGGCGTCGGCCAGATCCGGATCCGTCATGATGGTCGCCGGATTGGAGTTCACCAGAATGACGCGATAACCCTCTTCTTTTAACGCCTTGCAGGCTTGTGTGCCGGAATAGTCAAACTCGCAAGCCTGGCCGATAATAATCGGTCCCGCCCCGATGATGAGAATGGATTTGATATCTGTACGCTTTGGCATGAGGGATCCCGATTTGGGGTGTCCTAGCGGAAGAGACGGGCGATTCCAAGTCGGTTTCGGTAAATGCTTTTATTTTCCTCGGCTCCTAAACCGGGGAAGAAAAGTGCCTATTAGCGTTCGGCTCTCCGAGGGAAAACTTGGATAATTGCATAAAGGGGAATTAGGGTTCGTGGTCAGTTGTAACTCGATCCGATGGCGCTACAACCACCTCAAGCTGACCGCATTTTGACACATTAAGCCAACCAAAAACACACTCGGTTTTTCGCAGAACACAACAAATGAAGGAGCACACTCCCGCAATCAAGGTTTTCCTTCAGTTTTTTTCTCTTTTGATTTCCGGTCTATTTGGCAATTGCAAACAAAAGTGCCACCGAACAAAATCGCGTCCGGTGGCAAACTAAGTGCAATAAAACAATATTTCTCTAGCGCTATGTTGCATCGCTTGAGTTCGTCTAATTATTGATTTTATCGTCGGAATCGCCCAAATTGTTGCGAGTATTGCCTTCATCTGTCCCAAGTGCGTCATCCATCAACGCCCCTGCACCAAATTGCTCTGAAGTGCTTGAAGTCGGGGAAATGCAATCAACAAATTCTTTCCTGTTTTGCTCTTCTTCCGAACAGTTGTTGTTGTTGATGTTATGGGCCATGGCACCTACGGGGGCCAACAGACCAAGCGCCAAGACTGAAACTGCAAGTGTACGATAATTCATAGTCATTCTCCTTATGTTTTGACTACAGCTGTAAGCACTTGAAGGCTGATGTAGTTCCGAACATTTGAAAAAATAATCTCGATTGATGATACAATTCAATGTCATGACGCATACGTGATGAGCATTCAATATTCCGTGAGTGCGAATGAAAAATAGCGTTGACGGATTTGAAGTCGTTCTGCGAGCTATGGTACGAGGCGTTCAGTGCACATCTTGCGATGATGCCAGCGTGCACCCTTGAGTGAAACACAGCAATTTCGAAAACAATCTTTTCATTTTCGTGACGGTTGTTTTTGCTGTTCGCAAGAGCGGTTTCGAATTCAGGGGTGTCCCGTATAAGATTGGTGCAGGGCTTTGGCGCTATCTCGCTTTACAAAAATGGGTGCGTGGGGAGCGAATTTGAACAAGAGATTGCCGACTGCTTGCAAGATGGTGATTGGGACTCTCGAGCGCAGGCCGCAACTGTCCCGAAAAAAATTGCTATACGTGACCAAGTCGATAAATTCATAGAATCGATCACTGATGGTGATTGGCAGCTGAGTTACGGAATTGTCGAGACATTGGCTTCACTTGCCCCCGACGAAAATATTGGCAAACGCAACGACCGTGCGAATGCTTATTGCTTTCAGCTGCCTGGAGCGCGGCTGAAGCTCCTCGATGTAAAAAGGAGATATCTTCATTTTCTGTTTTTTGTGCCCATTCAAAATGTGAATTGGCGCAACAGCTCCATCGGGCACTTCTGTGTCCGATGGCAAACTGGGACTTACCCCAATTATCGAAATTGGTTTCATGGATGCGCGGCGGTGCCGCGCCCTGATCAATTGGAACCACTACCCAAACCATTAACTTTTTGAGTTTGGCCCGAACCGACTGTGACATCCGTAACCACAGCCGCACCAAACTGCTCTGAAGAGCTCTCATTTGAAGGCATGCAATCAGCGAATACCTTTCTATTCTTTTGTTCTTCTGAACAGCTGTTGTCGGTGTCAGCCATCGCACCTACGGGAGCCAACAGGCCAAGGGCCAAAACGGAAACTGCGAGTGTACGATAATTCATTGTCATTCTCCTTGAAGTTTTAATTAAACAACCCCCGTCGGCTTAATATGGTTCTGAACATTCCGAAAAAAAGGCCCCGCGACACATGGAACCGTTGTCAAGACTGCATGGTTGATATGCAATTACAAGCCGGTGGTTGCCGACGGAAACACGGAGTTGACACATTTGAAATGTGAAATATGGGTTCATGAACCAAGGTAGCCGCCGCCGTTAAAATTATTTCGGTGACAGTGCATTTTACTCAGTTGGCGTTGAACTTGTTGAATCGCCCCACCCCCGCCCCACTTTGTGGGTTGGGGTGAGTTGTGGAATCTGTTGCGACGAGGTTATGTGCGCCTGTGATCGACCATGCTGTTGCACCCGCGGTTCTTGTGCGAAACGTGGGGTTTGCCTTGACATAAAACTGTGATTTGTAACCCGTCACATTTTGTTTGAACAGCAGGGCGGTCCGATCCCTCGAAGGGGGCGTTGTCGGGGCCGGACCGCGCCTGCTGCTTTCGCCCCCGATTAGGGCGAAAAGGGGTGTGTCAGATGGCGATGCAGCGGCGAATTGCGCATGTGTTGGTGGTGATCTGACCTTTCAAGGGCCAGGCCGAATTCTTCCGGATAACCGTCACATTTGTGATTT